>JAHDEU010000008.1 GCA_020628635.1 Hellea sp.
ACATCGTCGCCCTCGACGACTTCGGTGTCCGGCGTGACGGATGCGCCGGAGTTGGGACGGTGGGAGACGTCTTTCGCGCGCGTGCTCATGCCAGCGCCTCCGCGGGTTCCGCATCGCAATCGGTCTCCGGGTCCGCGCAGATCGCCTCCACATGGCGGGCGAAGGTCTCGGCCACGCCGACCAGCATGTCGATGGACCGGTCCACCTTGGGGTGCAGACCGCGCAGCTCGCTCGCGCCGTCCACCAGCTCGTTGAAGCGGCAGTTCAGCACCTGCCATTCCGTTCCGATGGGCAGCGGGCTCATGCCGCGCACCATGGCGAAGCTCATCCCCGCATTGCAATCCGCACCGTCATAGGCCGGATAGGTGGTCAGCGCCTCGGCCGCCGGGGTCATGGCATACATCATGTCGGTGGCGGCGTTGATCAGCACGCGCTTTTCATGGACATCGCCGGGCCGCCCAAAGGCCTGGGACAGCAGGCGCAGCTGCTGGATGTAGAGCGCGTTGGCGAAGTCCATGACGCGGGCGGCGTCGTGATGGGTGACCCAGACCTTGCCTTCCGGCGTGGGCGGGCGGCGCATGACGGGGTTTTCCGCCACGGGCCGCGCGGGCGAGAAGTCTGGGTCCTCTTCGAGCAGCTCCGCCCATTCGCGGCGGATCTGGCAGAAGCGGTCGAAATGGGAGTTCTCCGTATGCTCTTCCGCGCCTTCGCCCTGCTCCTTGATGATGTCGATGGCGAGATGGGCGCATTCCAGCTTGGCCACGGTCATCAGTCCCGGCAGCGGCGTGATGTCCGGCCCGATCTGGCGGTCTCGGTCGCCGACGAAGAGGTGGCTCTCGCCATATTTGTCCTGCAGCCGGGTGAGGCTTTCCTTGATGGTGTCGTAGAGTTCGCCGACCGTTTCGTAGTCATAGGTCACGGGCATGAGCGCCGTTTCCTCCAGTGGCCCGCGCACATAGTCACGGCCCGATGCAAAGCCGTCCCCGTCCGGCTCGTCACTGCCGAGCGGACGCTCCAGAAAGATGAAATGCTGCAGCGTGTCGGGCGTGAACGGGGCGAGTCGCACACTCATGTCAGCGGGCAGCGGACCGGCGGCAATGGGGAAATTGAGCCGATTGAAATGGGCCGGGCCGCCGATTGCGACCGAGAGATTGGACACGATGGCGAGGTGGCCCATCTCCTCGACGGCGACCCGGATGATCGAGGCGCGCCAGCGTTTCACGGCCGCGAGCTGCCCGGGCGTGAGGCCATCGCTGTCTTCGGTTTTCAGGCTGAACGCCGCGTAGAGATAGGTGCACATTAATGTGTGCTCGACCTCGGACGCCTCGCCCAGCATGCCGATCAGCTGTTCGCGCGAGGTCAGGTGATCCGCGCCGCGCAGCTCGGTGTGCTCCAAGATCTCCTCGATATGCGCGAGCTCCGCGCCCTGCTGTTCATCCATGTCGTGGCCCTTCGGTTTCCGCTGCTGTCAATAACGCGGTATTGTCCTGCGTTAAACCCAGAGGTCACCCACAAGCCCTACGCCCGGACCGCGCGTCGGGTTGCGCCGCCGATGACGTTGTCGTGGGAACATTCCGATTTCTCTTCCCCTCGCCCGCCCCGCCGGGCATGGCGCAGGCGTGAGCGACGGGCCGGACATCATTGAGGAGCTGGACGTTTCCGATCCTACGCCGGGCCAACCGTCCGGGGCCAAGATCGACCTCACCCAGGGACCGATACAGGGCCACATATTGCGCATGCTGGGGCCGTTCTCCATCGCGGTCATCGCGCTGATTTCCACCGGGCTGATCGACAGTTTCTTTCTCGGCAATCTGGGCGGCGAGGACAATCCCAAGGCGGGCACGATCGCACTGGCCGCATTGGGGATAGCGTTTCCGCTCACCTTCCTCGGCAACAGCGCCAATATCGGGCTGGGCGCGGGCACGAGCTCGGCCATCTCCCGCGCTCTGGGCGAGGGCGATCTGGAACGCGCGCGCCGCCACTCTGCCGCCGCCGTGCTGTTCGCCCTGCTGGTGATGAGCGTGCTGGTCACGCTGATGGTGCTGGCCATGCCGACCGTCACCTCCTGGATGGGCGCGCGCGACGAAGTCAGGACCGAGGCGCTGTCCTATCTCGCCATTTCGCTGCCCGGCCTCATCATCACGGCGGTGGCGAGCATGTGCAACAACACGCTGCGCGCCCACGGCGAGGCGTTGCTGCCGAGCTCCATCATGATCCTCGGCGCGGTGCTGAACATGATCATCGATCCCTTCCTGATCTTTGGGCTAGGCCCCTTCCCGCGCATGGAAGTCGCGGGCGCGGCGCTGGCGACCGTGATCGGCAATGGCATCGGCATGATCTACGGCCTGTTCCTGGTGCGCTATGTTCGCCGCGCCATCGATTTCTCCGGCATCACGGTCAAGACGCTGCGCCGCGCCTGGGGCACGATCGCGGCTGTCGGCGTGCCGGCCATGGGCACCAACATGGTCGTGCCTGTCGGCACCGCGCTGGCCGTGGCGGCCGTCGCCAACTCCTTCCTTGGCGCTCCGGGCGGGTTGGACGCCAGCGAGGCGGGCGTGGCGGCCTTCACCCTGTCCATGCGGCTGGAGCTGCTGTCCGTCGGCCTGCTCTACGGCCTGTCGGCCTGCATCGGGGCCGTCACAGGCCAGAACGGCGGCGCAGGCCGCACGGACCGCGTCGAGGAGACCTTCCGCGTCTGCTACCGCATCTGCATCATCTGGGGCACGGGCATGGCGGTGGTGCTCGCGCTGGTCGCGCGGCCCCTGGTCGGCGTGTTCACCAATGATCCGGCCGTGCTCGAGATGACCGTGCCTTACTTCTACATCGTGCCGATCACCATCTTCGCCTATGGGTTTGTCTTCGTGTCGGCAGCAGGCTTCAACGCGCTGGGCCGCCCGCTCTATGGTCTGGTGTTCACCGTCATCCGCTCCCTCGCCCTCTACGCGCCGGGCGTGGCGATCGGCGCGCATCTGGGCGGCGTGACGGGCGCGTTCATCGGCGTGGCGGTCGCGAATATCGTGTCGGGACTCGTCGCGCGCTACTGGTCGCTGGCGAAAGCGCCGATGACGGCGAAGAAGACGTAAGAGCAGGCTTAGTCTCGCCGCACCGCCTCCACCGCGATGGTCCCCAATATATACACCCCCGCCATCACCACCCCGCGCACCGTGCCGCTGATCTTGCTCACGCCGATCCGCTTGCGGTAGCGCACGGGGACTTCCGCGTAGGGCACGTCCCGCTTGAGCGCGCGCACCTGCATCTCCACCGTCCAGCCGAATGTCGGCGCGCTCATCCCGAGCCGCTCATAGGCATCGCGGCGCACCGCCCTGAACGGCCCCAGATCGGTGAAGCGCGCGCCCCAGATCCGCGCCATCAGCCAGCAGGCCAGCGCATTGCCGAAGCGCTGCTGCGGGGTGAGCGCTCCAGGTTCGCGCTCGCCCAGAGCGCGGCTCCCGATCACCAGAGCGGCGCGGCCGCCCGCAATGGGCTCTATCAATGCGGCCATGTCTGCGGGATCGTCGGATGCGTCTGCGTCCATGAAGACGATGATGTCATCCGGGCTGCGCGGTGTGGTGCTCGCCGCATAGGCCGCCATGCAGGCCCGGCCATAGCCCGGTTCCTCCACCCGCACGACAGTCGCACCGGCTGCGCGCGCCGCCTCGCCCGTGCCGTCGGTCGAGCCGTTATCGGCCACCACGACCTCGCTCACGAAATCCGGCAGGCTCTCGATCACGCCCGCGATCGAGAGTATCTCATTGCGCGCGGGGATGAGGACGATGACGGCTGGATCAGACACGCCGCTGCCTCGCCCATCCGATCAACCCCAGCAAAATCGGCACCCCGTACCAGAGCGGCACCAGAGCTGCCGTGTACCAGACATAGTGCCCGTTCTCGCCCAGCCAGAACCGCCCGTAATAGGCGCAGGCTCCGATGAACAGCGCACCGATCCAGAGCCTGGGCGCAAAGGGCAGAAGTGCGGCGATCCAGACCAGATACCACGGATAGCCCGTCGGGCTGAGCAGGATCAGCGCCGTCGTCAGCCCCAGCATGTGCAGCGGGACCGTCCGCTCCTCGCGCGGGCGTCGCAGGCCCCACCAGAGCGACAGCCCGACCAGCACGAGCGCTACGACTGCGCGCGCCAGGCCGTCCGGATCGTCCGCGACCGACAGCGTCCAGCGGATCACCCGGAACAGGAAAGAGCTGTTCACCCAGCCGGACGAGTAGGCCGCCAGCCCCGAGCCCTGCCCGGCCTGAACAAGCATCGGCGCGAGCAGCAGGGCGCTCAGCCCGCCGATCCACAGAACCAGCAACCCCATCACGCCGGAGCGCCGCCACACGCCGCGAAAGGCGATCGGCGCGAGCAGGAGCGGCCACAGCTTCACCCCGGCCGCGAGGGCCAAAGCCGCGCCGGCCGCGAACGGCCTGGTCCTCAGCCAGAGTACGCACCCCACCAGCCCCGGCAGGAGCAGGACATCCATGTGCAGCCCCGAATAGGTCGTGAAAATCACCACGGGGTTGAGCCAGTAGAGCAGCGCCAGCGACTGCGCCTTGCCCCACCGGGCAAGCGCGGCGAGCATGAGCGCCAGCCCCGCCAGCTCGACCGCGCCGAAGACCATTCGTAGCCCGTCACGTTCGAACGGCGCGACCAAGTGAGCCGCCGCAAAGGCCGCTTGAGCCGCCGGCGGGTAGATCGTGGTGAGATCGGGATTGTTGATGCCGCGCACCAGCCTCGGCGCCTCGCGCGACAGCAGGGCGAGCTCGGCCAGCTCCGGCACGGACGCCGCGCCGGGCTCGGCCGCCGCGCTCACCTGCGCCGGGCTGTAGCGGTAAGGGTCTCCGCCATGGGCCACGACCGCCCCGTCCCAGAGATAGCGGCGATAGTCGTCCTCATAGACCGGCGTGGACCCGGCAAACATTGCGCGCAGGACGGCCCCGAACACCAGCAGCCCGACCAGCACGGCGCGCCCCACGGCGTCGCGCCGCAACTGCAGCATCATCCAGAACCATCCCAGCGACGCGGCCAGCAGCGCGACCACCAGCGCCAACACCGGATGGTCCGCCGTCGTCGTGCCGGGCGCGAACTGCGCGGACAGCACCCGCACGACAAAAAGCGCGGCCCCGGAGAGGGCCGCGCCGATCAGCAGGCTCCGGGATGCGGAGCCGGAAATGTGGGTTGCAGGCCTTATGACTTCAGCATGCAGGTGCCGTTGTCCTGCGGCTCGGTGTTGGCGGGGCAATTGGCGGGCTTGCCGACCATCATGGACTCGGATTTCATCATGGCGTCCTTCTTCATCATCGCGTCCTTCTTCATCATGGAGTCTTTGGCCATCATCGTGTCCTTGGCCATCATTTTTTCATCCGCCGTCATGGTGTCTTTTGCCATCATCGCGTCCTTCTCCATGGCGGCCTCTTTCATGGCGGCGTCCTTCATGGCGGCTTCCTTCATGGCGGCCTTTTCTGCCTTCATGCGTGCTTTTTCCGCCTTGGCGGCACGCGTCTGCGCGCGGCGCTCGGCAGCGGACGTGTCCGACTGGCTCGATGGGTTGTAGGTGCTGCCGCTGTTATATTGGGCATGGGCCGGCGCGGCCAGGCAGAGGGCGGCCGCGGCGGAAACGAGAAGAAGACGGGTCATGGGATCATCCTGAACAGAGGGTTGGAAGTGATGCCGCCATCTTTCGGGCGCGCCCGCCCAACCCGCAATTCACGACCGCTCGCGCGCGCCACACAAGCGCGTGAGGCTCGTCCTCCCCGGCACTTGACGAAGCCCCCTCCCCAGTCCAATTCCGCTGTCCCCAAAGCTGTGCGGCTGTGGTGGAATTGGTAGACACGCCAGATTTAGGTTCTGGTGCCGCGAGGCGTGGAGGTTCAAGTCCTCTCAGCCGCACCACTTTCCTGACGATGTTGGTCGCTAAGCCCCTGATAAGGCACAGGAAAGCTCATTCGAACTCACCTGTCCTCTTATCGCCTCGGCGACTTGCATCACTTCAAGCTCTGCGATGAGCCGACAGGAGAATGCGGTCATGAGGTCGATTCAACGCTCGAACCAATAACCTAAGATTACGCGGGGAAACGTGGCACTATGTGCGGCGCGTTCCGAAAGACTTGGTCGAAAAGGAAGGTCAGGCCGTCATCTGGCGTTCGCTCGAAACGGACAGTGTTAAACTTGCGCGTCAGCGTCGCGACATTTGCGCGGTGGCGGATGAGCAACGCTGGAACGAGCGCGCGCCAGGTCGCTTCGGCACGCCAGATCCGACTGCCGTGATGCTCGACTTGCGGCAGAGGGCATTGGCCTTCGGCTTTACCTACACGCCCATCGAAGAGCTTGTCGCGAACGCAACTCCAGAAGAGATCGTCCAACGCGTAGCCGCAATTGGCCCGGTCGGCGGGAACATTACACCGAAGGTTAGACGGGACGCGGACGCGCTACTCGGCACAGCCGATGTGCCGAAGGTCCGCATCTCCCAAGCGCTCGAACTCTATCTCGAAGAGATCGCGCTGGATGAACAAATCGGGAAGTCGCCGGAGCAATTCAAGAACTACTCCAAGGTCAAGCGTCGCGCGATTGCCAACTTCATCAGACTCAATGGTGACATGCCAATGACCGAGATCGGCCGCGACCACGCCCGCAAGGTCTATCGCTTCTGGGCCGACCGCATTCAGCCGAAGGACGACCGAACCCCTATGAGCGGTAACAGCGCGAACTGGGACCTCGGCAATCTACGCAAGCTCTATCGCCGTTACTTCGAACACATGGAGACGAGAACCGCGAGAACCCGTTCCGCAATCTTCGCTTCTCTTCGCACAAGCTAACGCAAATCCTGCCCTTCACGGACGAATGGGTCAGAGAGCGGATTCTTGCACCGGGCGTGTTTAGGAACCTCAACAGAGAAGCCGGCCTCATCTGCTACGCACTAATCGAGACAGGTTGCCGACCCAGCGAGATCGCGAACATCCTGCCGGAGAATATCAAGCTAGACGCCGAAGTCCCGCACATCCGTATCCGCTCGACCAAGGCTCGCCAGCTAAAGTCGAAGGCCTCCGAGCGAGACATTCCGCTCGTCGGCGTTGCTTTGGACGCAATGAGGCAAGCCCCCAACGGCTTCCCCCGCTTCCGCGACCGAGGCTACCTACTCTCGTCCAGCCTCACCAAAGCCTTCAAGGTTAGAGGTCTCATCCCGTCCTCTCAACACCGTATCTACAGCTTCCGTCACAGCTTCGAGAAGCGGATGCTGGAAGCTGGAATCGACTACGGCCTACGCTGCACGCTCATGGGCCACCGCAACCCGCGCCCCGAATATGGCGATGGAGGTTCGCTCATCTATCGCCGCGACGAGATGCTCAAAATCGCGCATCCAGTGAAGGAGGGCTTAACACGTTCCTATCCACTTAGTCAGGTCTAGGGGACAACGATGAACGGAACTCTAGCGGACCAACAGGACAGCGCCGCGCATGCCGGCGTCGTCACCGAACACCGGCGTCACGATCATCGACTGCGCGTCTCTATCTTTTATGCCCAGATATCCGGCCATCTGCTCCACGAACCGCCGACATATGCGCGGCAGGATGAAGGGGGACGTCATGAGGCCGCCGCCGAGAACGATCTTGTCCGCGCAGGTCGTCAGGTGGATGGTCCGGCAGGCTTGGGCGAGATAGTCCGCAGCGATGTCCCAGCCCGGGTGGTCCGCGTCCCACTTCACAGGGTCGCCAAATCTTCGTTTCAGAGCGGTGACGGATGCCCTCGAGTCAGGTCGCATGGAATGGACAGCTTCCGGCGATCGTCGCCCACCGCTCTGGCGACGGGGATGTGTCCGAATTCCGGGTGGCGGGGCCGCCCGATGATGAGGCCATTCGATGCGAGGCCCGCGCCTATGCCGGTCCCCACGGTGAGATAGGCCGCGTTGGTCGCCCCTGTCGCAGCGCCGCCCGACATTTCCGCCAAGAGAGCCGCGTTGACATCCGTGTCGATGCGGACCGGCAAGCCAAGCGCGTCGATGAAGGCCTGACGGATCGGAAAATCGGACCAGCCGGGCTTGGGTGTACCAAGGAGGCTGCCGTATCCGTCCGACTCCGGATCGAGGTTCAGCGGGCCGAAACAGGCAAGCCCAAGACCCGTCATGTCCTTGGTCGTCGCACCCAACTCGGACAATGCGCGTCTGAAGAACTCGGCGCAGCCATGGACCGTTTCCAGTGGCCCTGATGTCGTGACACGACGGCGTGCGACCCAATCGACGTCCACATCATCACCGACCTGCGCAAGCCCGCATTTGAAGGTCGTGCCGCCTGCATCGATACCGCCAACATACTGTGTCATGCGTCCGCCCATTGTCTGGAGATCAGGTTCACGATGCCGCCCGCCGCAACGATGCGGCTTCGCTCACTCACGCATATCCCACCCAGCCGCGCCAGGTGAAAGCCTGATAGAAAGGACCACGTCGCGCAGACCGGCGTCTCGCAGCAGGCGGGTATCGCGTCCAACGCGCCCGGCTATGTCTGGCTGACCGAGCGCGAAGTGCCGCTCTTCATCCTGTCGGGCGCATCGCTGGCACTCGCGCTGGTCGGGCGCTGGCGCTCGCGCAACGCGCCCTGCCCCATCGACCCGGCGGAGGCACGCGGCTGCGCCGCATGAGCGGGGTCATCCTTTGGGCGTCCGTCGCAATCTATCTGGTCGGCGGGGTCTTCACCGTCTTCGCCGCCGATCTGCCGCTCCAGGGCTCAGGCCGAGGGGCTTTGCTCCGCCCCGATCACTTCTCGCCCATCAGGCGCTTGAAGGCGTCCATGGCCTCCTTTTCGAGCTGTTCCTTTTCGGCCTCGGTCGCGACGCCGTCCGCCATGACGCGCTCGGCCTTGGCTTCGAAGCTCTCGACCTCGTCTTCGATGCTCGCCATGTCGTCATCGGTCGGGAGATTGCCGGCGGCTTCAGCGGCCGCGTTGGCGCGCTCCTCGGCGCGTCCCCGCTCGACATGCTCGGCGAGCTTGGCTTGCGTCTCCGCCATCTGGCCCATCATCTTCTGCACCTCGGCCTCGCTCATGCCCTGATCGCGCAGCATTCCGGCCATGCCCTCCTCGCGCATGATCTTGGCGAGGCGGTCGTTCTCCCGGCCCATCTCCTCCATCTTCTCGCGGTCGCCGGGGTTTTTGTAGAGCTCGCTCTCGATGGAACGGCTCAGCACATCGGCGGTCGTGGTGTCGCCGTCGCCGACCAGGTTCTTCGCCGCCTCGATCTGCTGCTCGGACTGGCCGCCCATGCGCATCATCATCTCCATGGCCGCGTTGAAATCGACCTCGCCGTTTTCGTCACCGGCCAGCACGTCCAGATCGCCCGTGTCGCCCTCGATCCCCAGCGAGCCCATCAGCCCGCCCAGCACGGAGTCGGCGTCGAACCCGCCCGCTTCGCCACCGAAACCGCCAAGCCCGCCAAAGCCGCCCATGTCCATCACGGTGTAGTCGGACGGCACCTCGAAGAGCGACGCCTTCTGACGTCCGATCTTCAGCTGGGTCACGCGGGTCGTGCCGTCGCGCGAGGTCGATTCCAGCGCGATATTGTGTTTGGTCAGGCAGACCGTGCCGAGCGAGACGGTGTAGGTCTTGCATTTGTGGCGCGCGATCCGCTGACTGCCCGTGGGACGGCCGAGCTCATTGTCCGACAGGCCGAACCGCGACAGGGCATCGTCGACTTTCACCTTCATGGCGCGCTTGCTGCCTGCCATTTCGACGAGGGTGAAGGCCTCGCCGGCTTTCATGTCGATGATCTGCACTGTTTCCTGGCCGCCAGGGCTCATCTCGATGCGCATTTTGCCCTTGGAATGGTACATGGTCATCGGCACGGTTTGCCCGGCGCTGGTCACGACCATTTCGGCGCGGTAGGGCTTTTTCGGCATGAGCGCGTCCGCGGCCTGCGCCGGCGCGGCGAGACCCGCCAAGCCCGATACAGTGATGGCAGCCGCAAGGCCCGTCGTCTTGAAATTTGTCATGATGCGTCCCTTCAGTGAAAAGTGGTTGGCCGTTTTCGGTCCGGCCAGGACCGCCTCAGCAGGCCTCTACCGTCCAGCCCGCATGATCGCCGGAGCGGCCGCAGATGCGCCTGATCCCGGCATTCATCAGGCGCGGCCGCCCGCCCATGGATGTGTCGAAATACACAACCACCTGCTCAGCGCCGACCGCGTCGTCCATCAGGCCGCTGGCCGTGACCAGCACGGCGATCCCGCCCCCATATGTGCGCGCCTCCAGCAGCTCGAAGCGCCCGCCGCCTTCTGCCGACTCCGGGGCGAGCTGGGCGTAGAGCTTGGCGATCACGGCATCACGCCCCTCGCCATTCGTCAGGTCGAACCGCTCGCGCACACCGTCCTCGGAAAAGTTGTTGTAGTCGGGAAATCCGCGCGGCAGCATGGCATCGCCCATCAGCGTCAGGCGCAACCGGTCGAATTTCGACTCCCCGAATGTCGGGAACATAGTGGCATCCACCTCCGCCCCGTCTGGCCGCTCCAGATAGCGGCCCGTGCGCGGGTCGATGCGCTGGGAAAGATCGTCGCCCAGACAGGAGAAGCGCAGGTTGAAGGCTGCCGCGCGCGACGCGCCGATGGTGAGCAGTTCGCGCGCATACGGGCTGCGCGCCCCGGAGACCGGGTCCACGCTCTCGCCCGTCCGCCAGTCGAAATAGGGCACGTCGTTGAGGCGCTTATCGCGCAGCGGCTGGCGCGTCTCAGTGTCGACCCAGAGCCCGCGTTCGATCAGGAAGCGCGCGCCCGTGGCCGCGTCCGTGACATGGCCGAACACCTCGCCGCCCGCCGTCTGCGCCTCCCCGCTGACCGGATCGACCCAGACACCGCGCGCGCTGTCATAGCGGATCGGCTCCGGCCCGCCGAGGCCGTCTTGCGTGTCGTCCTGTCCGGACATGACGGGCACTGCCGGGACGCGGTAGGTGCAGACGGGCTTCGCGGACGGGTCGTAGCGGCCCTGAGCGAAGACGGGACCGGCGCAAAGCAGCGCCGCCGCACCGGCAGAGAAAAGGGTTGCGAGAGGTCTCGGTCTGGAAGTCTTCATGATGTGCGCCCGACGTAGAAGTCACGCCAGCTCTACAGGAAACTCCGGACCGCGCCAAGTCCCCCTGACCAGCAGGGTCGTACGCCGTCTATCCGAGGGCCGCCTTCCAGCACGCCACCTGCTCGCGCGCGCTCCGGCAACGTGCTCTCATGGACCGGGAGAATGCGTGCCGCGGGGTGTGGGGCTTTACTGAAAGCTGTACGCGGGATCGGTTAACGCTGCACACAGACATTGGGGACGCGACCGCGCGCAGTTCTTTCCAACGCGCCGGGACTGCGCCATAGGACTGGCGGGATTAACTTGGGGCAATCAAGATGGGCAGCTCGGCATGACGGACGTATTGCAACGACACGACGTCAGGACCACGGGCGCGGGCGATCGCACGCTCGTGCTGATCCATGGCTATGGCTGCGACAAGACGATGTGGGACGCGGTGATACCGCTGCTTCAGAGCGACTACCGCATCGTGACCTATGACCTGCTGGGCTGCGGCGCGTCCGACATCTCGCAATATGACAAGACCCGCTATGCCACGCTGGACGGCCATGCGTCCGACCTGGTGGACATCGTGACCGCGCTGGAGCTGGACCGGCCCGTATTGGTCGGCCATTCGGTCAGCGCCATGACGGCCACGCTGGCGGCCAATCGGCTGGGCGAGCGCGTCGGTGCGGTGGTCATGGTCTGCCCGTCGCCGAGCTTCATCAATCATGACGGCTATGTCGGCGGGTTCGAGCCCGAAGACATCGACGCCCTGCTGGAAACGCTGGACGCGAACTATCTCGGCTGGTCGAGCGAGATGGCACCCGCCATGATGGGGACGCCGGACAAGCCCGAACATTGCGAACGGCTGACCAACAGCTTCTGCCAGGCCGACCCCGACATTGCGCGCCATTTCGCGCGCGTGACGTTCCGTGCCGATCACCGCGCAGATGTGGCCGCACTGCCGCACGACGCGCTAGTGCTGCAATGCCGCGACGACGTGATCGTGCCCGAACAGGTCGGTGCGTGGATGACCGCCAACATGCCTGCGGCCAAACTCGTGACGCTGGACGCCACGGGCCATTGTCCGCATATCAGCTATCCGCGCGAAACCGCCGACGCGATCCGGCAGTTCCTCGAAGGCTAGCCGGCTCGCACCGTGCACGATCCCGACCTCATTCCCGCCGGCATCGTTCGGTGTTCGCCGGATGCGCGCATAGAGGCAGTGAATGCGACCATGCTGCGCTGGGCGGGGCGGGAGAGCGTGTCGGAGCTCACGGGCCGTCCCTTCTACAGCCTGCTGAGCCCGGCGGGCCGCATCTATTTCGAGACACACATCCGGCCCATGCTGCAGGTGGAAGGCCATGTGCAGGAGATCGCACTGGAGCTGCAAACACCGGGCGGGGAACGCCGGCGCATCTATCTGAACGGGCAGGCGGAGCGGGACGAAGGCGGCGCGATCACCGCCCTGCATCTGGCGTGCTTTTCGGGCGGGCACAGGCAGAGCTATGAGCGCGAATTGCTGCGCCAGCGCCGCGATGCGGAAGGCTATGTCGCGCTGGTCAAGAGCAGCGCCGACGCCATTATCAACACGGATGTGGATCACCGCATTGTCGGCTGGAACGCGGCCGCGCAGGCGCTGTTCGGCTACGCGGAAGCCAAGGTGGCGGGCCGGGACTGGCGCGAGGTGCTGCTGGACGGCGCGGACGCCCGGGGATCGGATGAAAATGCGGTGCGTTCGGACGGCGATGCGGTGCGCGCGGAAGCCGAGGCGCGCCACGCAAATGGCAGCAGGGTCGCGGTGGAGTATCACAGCTCGCCCATCATGGACGGCAGCGGCGACAGGCTGGGCATGGTGACGGTCGTGCGCGACATCCGCGAGCGCCGCGCGGCGGAAGAGACTATCCGTGCGCTCAATCAGGAGGTCGTGCACCGCTCCAAGAACCAGTTCGCCGTGATCCAGGCGATTGCGCGCAGCACGGCGCGCCATTCGAGCCCCTACGACTTCGTCGAAATCTTCAGCAACCGCCTGAACGCGCTGGCGCGCAATATGAGCCTGCTGGAAATGCAGGCGAGTTCCGCGCTGGAATTGCGAGCGCTCGCGGACGCGCAGCTCGACCATCTGGATGAAGGCCTGCGCGCGCGGGTGAGCGTGGACGGGCCGTCGGTGAGCCTGGATGAGCACACCGCGCTCTATCTCGGCCTGGCGCTGTTCGAGCTGTCCACGAATGCGTTGAAATACGGCGCGCTGTCGCAAAATGCGCGCGAGAGCGGCGGCGTGGCGGTGAGCTGGACGATGGACGGCGGGGAGCTTGCGCTGGATTGGGTGGAAACGGGTGTGCGCGGGGTGAGCGCGCCGAGCCGCGCAGGGTTTGGATCGCGCCTGACGGGCGTGCTGCTGGAGCGCAGCACGAATGGTGCGGTCAGCGCGGACTACCGGCCGGGCGGGCTCGTCTGGCGCTATGAGCGAAAGATGAAGGGGGAGAGCTAGGAGAGCGTCGCGCGCCAGCGCGCGACCTGCTCTCGCACGCGCTCCGGCGACGTGCCGCCGTAAGACGTGCGCGAGGTGGCAGAGGCGAGCGGGGTGAGCACGTCGAACACAGCCTCAGTGATGCCCAGCTCGACCGACTGCATCTGTTCAAGGGAGAGCGCGTCGAGCGTCACGCCTTCGCGTTCGGCCATCGCCACGATGCGGCCGGTGACGTGGTGGGCGTCGCGGAACGGCATGTTCAGCCGCATGACGAGCCAGTCGGCAAGATCGGTCGCCGTCGAGAAGGCCGCGCCTGCGGCTTCCGCCAGACGGCGCTCGTTCGGGACCATGTCGGCGACCATGCCGGCCATGGCCTGCAGGGACAGGTCGAGCGCATCGAAGGCTTCGAACACCGGCTCCTTGTCCTCCTGCATGTCCTTGGAATAGGCGAGCGGCAGGCCCTTCATCACGATGGTCAGCGCGGTCAGGCTGCCGGTGATGCGGCCGACTTTGGCGCGCACAAGCTCGGCCGCGTCGGGATTGCGCTTTTGCGGCATGATGGAGGAGCCGGTGGTGAAGGCGTCCGACAGCGCGACAAAGCGGAACTGCGCGGACGTCCAGATGACGATTTCCTCGGAGAGCCGCGACAGGTGCGTGGCGCAGATCGTCGCCGCCGCCATCGCTTCCAGCGCAAAGTCGCGCGCCGACACGGCGTCGAGCGAATTGGCCATGGGGCGGTCGAAACCGAGCGCGGCAGCCGTGGCGTCGCGATCGATGGGATAGGGCGTGCCGGCGAGCGCCGCCGCGCCGAGCGGGCTTTCATTCATGCGCGCGCGGCAATCGGCAAAGCGCCCCCGGTCGCGCGCGAACATTTCCAGATAGGCCAGCATGTGGTGGCCGAAGGTCACGGGCTGCGCGGACTGCAGATGGGTGAAGCCGGGCATGATGGTATCAGCGTGAGCGTCCGCCTGGTCGAGCAGCGCGCGCATCAGCCGCGCGATCAGCGTGTCCATCCAGTCGAGCTGTTCGCGCACCCACAGGCGGAAGTCGGTCGCGACCTGGTCATTGCGGGACCGCCCCGTATGCAGCCGTCCGCCCGCATCGCCGATGCGCTCCTTCAGCCGCGCTTCGACGTTGAGGTGGATGTCTTCCAACTCGTCCGAGAAGTCGAACGCGCCCGCCTCGATCTCGGCCAGGATCGCGTCGAGCCCGGACAGGATCGCGTCGCGGTCGTCCTGCGTGATGATGCCTTGCGCGGCGAGCATGGTGGCGTGGGCCTTGGAGCCTTGGATGTCCTGCCTGGCCAGCCGCTGGTCGAACCCGACGGAGGCGTTGATCATGCGCATGATGTCAGATGGCTGTGCGCTGAAACGCCCGCCCCACATGCTCTGGCCTTTGGGGCTGCGGCTTCCTACGTCGTCGCTCATGTTCACACTTTCAAATGCCATACGGCTCATGATCCTCGGCGGGCTCCTAGCGGTGTTGCTGGTGGGCGTGAAGGCCTGCCAGCCGCCGGAAGGCCCGCTGGAGCGCTTTGCCGTGGGGAGCTTGAAGAAACTCACAACGCTGGACACACCGCCCGTGCAGCCGCTCTCCAGCTTCGAGACGCCGGACGGTGAGGTGAGCCTGGAGGACTATCGCGGCAAGGTCGTGCTGGTGAATGTCTGGGCGACGTGGTGCCCGCCCTGCGTGGCGGAGATGCCGAGCCTGGACGCGCTGCAGGGCTTGCGGGGCGGGGACGACTTCGCCGTCGTGCCGATCAGCCTAGACCGCCGCATGGACTCCATCCCGGAGTTCTATGAGCGCACGGGCGTGGAAAACCTGCCCGTGATCTGGGACAAGACCTATAGCACGAACTCCCGCCTGCGCCTGCCGGGCCTGCCGACGTCCATCTTCTACGACCGCAACGGCCGCGAGATCGCACGCCTGCCGGGCGAGGCGGACTGGGCGAGCGAGGAAGCGCTTGCGCTGGTCGATCATCTGGTGGAGCGGTGAGCGAGACCTGCGCGCTATGCGAGCGCCCGCTCGGCCGCCGGGTGGAGCGCCATCACGTCGTGCCCAAATCCAAGGGCGGGCGCGACGTCGTGCCGGTCCATCCGATCTGCCACCGCAAGATCCACAAACTGTTCAGCAATGCGGAACTCGCCGCATTCGCGAGCCTGGAGCCGATCAAGGACTTTCCGGAAATGGCGCGTTTCATCCGCTGGCTCGCGCGCAAGCCGCCGGACTTTCATGCGCCGACGCGCTAGCGGGCATGCGCCGACGCGCCAGCGCTGAAGTCTAGTAGTGCTTCTTCGTCGGCGCGGCGCGCATGGGGCGCGGCGCAGACGGGCGTCCGGCCGTGCGTGGCCGCGCGGGCGCTGCGACCGTTGGTGGAACGCCGCCCGCTGGGGCGACCTGCCCGCGCACCGGCACGCCATTGGCGAAGCGCTGGCCACGGAAGGCGGGATTGAAACCGGGTGCGAATGCGGGGCGGAAACCCGGCGCAAAGCCGTTGTTGAAACCGCCGACAAAGCCGTTGTTGAAACCCGTGCTGAAGGCGGGGCCACGCAGCGGGCTGTAGGCATCACGGTAGAGATAGTCCGTCTGGCGCAGGCGCAGGCGTTCGAGCTCGAGCCGGTCGCGGGCGCGCGCGTCGCGGAGCTGTGCCTCGCGGCGTCTCTGGGCGAGCGCGTCGCGCTGCAGATCGAGCTTGGCCGAATTGGTCGGGCTGATGCGCGGCAGATGCGGCTGCGAGGTGCGGAAGACCTGGACACCCTGTTCGCAGGACACGGCCGTGCTGCCGAGCTGGTAGGGTCCGCATCCGGCAATAGCGGCAGCTGGAAGGGCGAGCGTGGCGGCGAATGTGAGGGCGGCGGCGGCGAGTTTCATGGCGGGTTGTCTCCTTGGGTCCGCTATCGCCGCAAGCCTCAGGGCCGCGCAAGGCCCTTCGCGCGTGAGGTGAATCGCTATTCGGGTGCGGGGAACTCTCCGCCCAGCGAACGCCACGCCGCCGTGATTATGGCGGGCCGGTCGATGAAGCTTTCCAGCTCCGCGAAGTCCTCCAACGGATCGGCGTCGATGATGGCCTGCAGGCCCTCGCCCCGGTCCTTGCGCACGCGCACGCGGTCGAGCACGGCCTGGAGCGTGTCGCGCGCATCCCGGAGCCCGGCGACATCGGTGATCGGGCCGTGACCCGGAATTATGACCGTATCCGCATCCGCGATGCCCAGCGCCACGTCATGGGAGTCGATCATGCCCTGCATGTTGCCGCCCGCATCGACGTCCACAAAGGGGAACATGTTCAGGAACAGATTGTCGCCCATGTGGATGACGTTGGGCTCCACGAAATGCACGATGGTGTCGCCGTCCGTATGGCCGGACGGTGTGTGCAGCGCGTGGGCGGTCACGCCGTTGAAGTGCAGGCTGGTGCGCTCGGAAAATGTCACGACCGGCCATTTGGCGCGGTCCTGCGCGGCCTGTTCGCGCCCGAAGGCCTTGTTCATGTAAGACGTGCCCATGCGCGCGCGGACATTGTCATGCGCCATGACCAGCCCGCCCGCCGCCGCCATTTCGGCGTTGGATCCGGAGTGGTCGCCATGGAGGTGAGTGTTGATGACGAAGAGCAGGTCGGAGCTCGCGCCATTGGCCGTTGTGATCTCTCCGATGCGGTAGAGGATTTCGTCGGAATTGGCGGCGAACTTGTCGTCCACCAGCACGACACCGTCCGGTCCGCTGCTCACCCCGATATTGCCGCCGGGGCCGAAGATGACGTGGAGCGTGTCGTTGATAGCCTCGACGGTGAGCTTGGGCTCGGCGGGGAGCGAGCCCAGGGTCGCCGGTGCCGTGGCAGTTTCAGTTACTTGTGGAGCAGGCGCGGGCGCGGCGGGGGCGGGAGCTGGCTCGCTCGCATCCGATGCGGTGCAGGCGGCGAGAAGGACGGCGGCAGCGGCGCTCATCAGGGCTTTGGTCATGGGAGCCTCCTAGCTTGCGAGCGACAGTCCCGCGCCCGGCGGCAGCACGCGGTCGGGGCAGGCATGGTCGTCCATCTTGGCGCGAATGTTGATCAGGACCTTTTCGCCCATTTCGTGCCGGCTCTCATGCGTAGCCGATCCGATATGCGGGGCGAGAATCACGTTATCGAGAGCCAGGAGGTCGGGATGCGGACCCGAACCGGAGCGAGCCTCGTCCTCATAGACGTCGAGCCCTGCGCCCGCGATCCGGCCCGCCCGCAGCGCGTCCGCCAGCGCCGCCTCGTCCACGATCCCGCCGCGCGAGGTGTTCACCAGATAGCTGTCCGGGCTCATCAGGGACAGCGCCCGCGCATCGATCATGTGGCGCGTGTCGGGCGTGAGCGGTGCGGTGATGCAAAGGATGTCGACCGCGTGGAGCATGTCCTCGAGCTCCGCATGCCAGGTCGCGTCCAGCTCGCGCTCGATCGACTCGGGCGCGCGGCGCCGGTTGTGGTAGTGGACGCCCAGCCCGAAAGCGCTCGCCCGGCGCGCGACCGCGCTGCCGATGCGGCCCAGGCCCAGAATGCCGAGCTGCTTTCCGCGCACGCGGTGGCCCAGCATGTGCGTGGGCCCCCAGCCGTCGAACTCGCCCGCCCGCAACCGCCGGTCGCCCTCGACCAGGCGGCGCGGCACAGCCAGGATCAGCGCCATGGTCAGGTCGGCCGTGTCCTCGGTCAGAACGCCCGGCGTGTTGGTCACCGTGATGCCGCGCGCGTGGGCAGCGGCCACGTCGATATGATTGGTGCCGGCCCCGAAATTCGCGATCAGCTTCAGCCGCGGACCAGCCGCCTCGATCACGCCCGCGTCGATCGTGTCGGTCACGGTCGGGACGAACACGTCGCAATCCGCGACCGCCGCGCGCAGCTCGTCCGCGCTCATCGGCGTGTCGTCGGAGCGCAGCACGGCATCGAAGAGCTGCCCCATCCGTGCCTCGACGCTGTCCGGCAGGCGGCGCGTCGTGATGACGCGAGGGTTGGCAGGAAGAGCGCTCATTGCGTTCTCATGTCAGCTTTGCCGTCCTCAAAGGCAAGAGGGCGACACGCGTTAATCACGCTTAACCGCTGATTAACGCTGTGGCGCGAGGGTCGAGCCATGGCGCCGAAACACACAGTCCTGATTCGATCCCTCGCAGCCGCAGCGGCAACGCTCAGTCTCGTCGCTTCTGCCACCGCGCAGGATTCGACCCGCACCATCGTCATCAAGGACGCGCCTGCCCCGCTCGCCGATATCTACCGCGTGTCGTCCAGCTACACGCCGTCGGGCTTCGACGTGCCGCGTTTCGTCTCGCTCAAGTTCGGCAAGGTCAATGCGCGCACTGGACCGTCGCGCGCGCACCCCATCGCCTATCAATATCAGCGCCGCGGCCTGCCGTTGGTGGTGGTCGCGGAGACCGAGATGTGGCGCAAGGTGCGCGACATTCACGGCGACGAGGCCTGGGTGCGCAAGCCCGCCCTGTCCGGCGAGCGCCGCGCCATCGCCACGTCGGATACCGTCATGGTCGCCAAGGCCGACAGCACTGCGCGCGCCGTCGCTCGCATAGAACGCGGCGCCCTGCTGCGGCTGGAGGAATGCGACCAGACCGGTTTCTGCCGCGTGGAAACGGATAACGGGCTGAAGGGATACGCGAAACGCTCCGAACTGTGGGGCGCGCAGTCGGTGGAGTAACCGCAGTCGTGCGGCTACCGCAAAGCAAGTCCATTCAATGATTTTCACTCATCCCCGCGGAGGTGGGGATCCAGTTTAGGGCGGCTGTGAGCTGATCGAGATCGTGCGC
>JAHDEU010000009.1 GCA_020628635.1 Hellea sp.
AACCCGCGCACCTCATCCCTTATCCTTAAACCCCGCCTTGCCGCTTCCTACGCCTCTGCTAAGTCCTGCGCTCCATGCCAGCCGTAAGAACCCCATGAACATTCACGTCTCTCCAGACGAGCCCATCGATCTCACCAATTGCGACCGCGAGCCGATCCATGTGCCGGGGCGGATCCAGTCCTTTGGGGCGCTGCTGGCGTTTACGCCGGACTGGCTGGTGGTGCGCGCGTCGGAGAATGTGAGCGCCGTACTGGGGCTGTCCTTTGACGACCTGGCGGGCCGCGAGGCGCAGGACATATTTCCGGCCAAGACCATTCACGACCTGCGCGGGCGGCTGGCCATGATGGGCCATGCGGACGCGGTGGAGCGGATGTTCTCGGTCGACCTGCTGGGCGACGGGCGCATCTTCGACGTGGCGCTGCACCTGTCGGGACAGGCCATCGTGGTGGAAATGGAAGTCGCCGACGGCAAGGACTCGTCCGATTACACCAGCTATATCCGGCCCATGATCGAGCGCATCCGGCGCGGGGCGCAGGACGGCGGGGTCGAGGCGCTGTGCAGGATCGCGGCGCGGCAGGTGAAGGCGCTGATCGGGTTCGACCGGGTCATGATCTACCAGTTCGCGCCGGACGGCGACGGCCACGTCATCGCCGAAGCGCGCGAGCCGCGCCAGACGCCGTTTCTCGGCCTGCGCTACCCGGCCTCCGACATCCCGAAACAGGCGCGCGCGCTCTACAAGCGCTCGCTGCTGCGCATCATCTCGGATGTGAACGATGCGGGGGTGCCCGTGCAGCCCGTGCTCGACACGCGCGGACAGCCGCTGGACCTGTCGCTGTCTGCCACCCGCGCCGTGTCGCCGATCCATCTCGAATACTTGCGGAACATGGGCGTCGCCGCTTCCATGTCGATCTCCATCATGGTGCGCGGTGAGCTGTGGGGGCTGATCGCCTGCCACCATGACAGCCCGCGCGTCATCTCCTACGAACTCCGCTCGGCGGCCGAGCTGTTCGCGCAGCTCTTCGGTTTCGTGATCTCCGAGTCCGAGTCGGACACCGCCCGCGAGGATGAAACCCAGGCCCGGCTGCTGCATGACCGCATCATGGCCGATCTGGCCGACGGCCGCTCGATCGAGGAAAATTTCGAGCCGTTTGCGCGCGCCATCAAAACGGTCATCGACTACACCGGCATTGCGCTGATCACCGACGGCCGGGTGCAGACCCTGGGCAGGACACCGACGGCGGACCAGATCAAGCCCTTGGCGCGCTTTCTGAACACCACGGCGGTGTCGCAGATCTTCTCGACCGACCGGCTGTCGCGCCTTCACCCGCCCGCCGACGACTACACCGGCGTCGCGTCCGGCATTCTCGCCATGCCGGTGTCGCGCAAGCCGCGCGACTATATCGTGCTGTTCCGCGAGGAGTTCGTGCGCAGCGTCGATTGGGGCGGCAATCCGGACAAGCCCGTGGAAGTCGGGCCGAACGGCGTCCGCCTGACCCCGCGCAAGAGCTTCGATGCGTGGACGCAGGAAGTCTACGGCCAGAGCAAGCCATGGACCGGGCCGGAACTGCGCGCCGCCGAGAGCCTTCGCATCACCCTGCTGGAAGTCGTGCTGCGCATGACGGACAGCTCCAACCGCGAGCGCGCCCGCAGCCAGGAACGGCAGGAGCTGCTGATCGCGGAGCTGAACCACCGCGTGCGCAACATTCTCAACCTCATTCGCGGCCTCATCAGCCAGAGCGCGGACGGCCGCACGGTGAGCGAGTTCACCGACGTCATCGGCGGGCGCATCCACGCGCTGGCCCGCGCCCATGACCAGATCACCAATGAGGACTGGACACCCGCCTCTGTCCGCGAGCTGATCGAGACCGAAGTCTCCGCCTATCTGGGCGATGATAGCAACCGGGTCAGCATTGTCGGCCCGGACGCGCTGCTGCAGCCGACCGCCTTCACCACGCTGTCGCTGGTGATCCACGAAATGGTCACCAATGCGGTGAAATACGGCGCGCTGTCCAACTCCGGCGGGCGGGTCGACATGGCGCTTCGGGAGACGGGCAATGGCGGCTTGGTGATCGACTGGCGCGAACGCGGCGGGCCGCCCGTGGCTGCGCCCACCCGGCGCGGGTTCGGCTCGACCATCACCGAGCGCTCGCTCGCCTATGAGCTCAAGGGCACGTCGGAGATCACCTATGACATGACCGGCGTGCGGGCGCGTTTCGAGATCCCGCCGGATTTCGTGGCGAGCTTCCTGGAAGGCGGCGCGGCACCCGCACCGGAAGAGGCCGCGCGCGAGACCGCGCCCATCGGGCTGTCGGGCACGGCGCTGGTGGTCGAAGACAACATGATCATCGCGCTGGACGCCGAAGACCTGCTCGGCTCTCTCGGCGCATCAGCCGTGCTGACGGCTTCCACCACGGCAGAGGCGTTGGCGTTGCTGGACGACACCGTGCCGGACATGGCGCTGCTGGACGTCAATCTGGGCAATGAGACGTCGGAGCGCGTGGCGGACCGCCTGCAGGAGCTCGGCGTGCCGTTCATCTTCGCGACCGGCTATGGCGACCGCATCTCGCTGGCGGACAAGTTCCCGGACGCGCCCTTCCTGCGCAAACCCTATGATTCAGAGATGATCCGCCAGGCGCTGCGGGTCATGGGAGGTCAGGGGCAAGGGCAGGGCAGCTGATGGTCGGGGCCGCACCGCTCGACCTCGCCGTGCAGCTCAAACACGACACGCTGCGCGCCCGGCTGCGCCGCGATACGCGCGCGGCGCATGAACGGGTCGATGCCGCCGCCGGGGCGCTCGATCTGACACAGGTCGGCCACCGCGCGCGCTTCGTGCAGGCCCATGCGCGGGCCTACCATGCACTCGCGGCCAAGGGCGTCACGCTGGACGGGCTGATCGCGCACAGGCTGGCGCGGGCCGCACGCGATGCCGACGCACTGGGGGTCAAACTGGAGGCGAGTGCGGTGGAGAGCGCCCCGTCCCTGCAGGGAAGCGAAGCCGCGCTCGGCGTGGGCTATGTGCTGGGCGGCTCGCATCTGGGCAACCGCATGCTGGCGCGCGACTGGCCGGGCGAGTCCGCTCTGCTCACTGACTCCCGGCTCGGCGATCACTGGCGCGGACTGCTGCCCGCCCTGCGAGACCACGCCGCGACAGGCGCGCGGGCCGACCGCGTGCTGGCCGCCGCGCTGGACACATTCGCGGTGTTCGAGCGCGCCTTTGCCGCGCACCGCTAGCGCGACATTTTGCGCATGGTCCGGCACTGATTTTAACTGCAGGCAAAAGGAACCCGCAATCCTGGCCTCACGTTGAGTCACCGTGATACGTGATAACCCTGATAACGCCCCGACCGTTCTCATCGTGGAGGACGAGTTTCTCATCGGCCTCGACATGGAGATCATGCTGCAGGATTGCGGCTACGGCACGCTGGGCCCGTGCGACACGGTGGTCTCCGCCATGCAGGCGCTGGACGACAACCATGTCGATGCCGCCGTGCTCGATCTCGATTTGCAGGACGGCACCAGCGTGCCGGTCGCCGAGCGCCTGCGCGACGAGGATACGCCCTTCCTCTTCGCCACGGGCCGCCCACGCAAGATTCCGGAGCCCTTTTCCGACGTGGCGCGCGTGGTGAAGCCCGCCAGCCGCGCGCAGTTGGAGCGCGCGCTCGGCGACATCCTCGGCCGATCGGAATGAGGCCACGGGATGAGGCGTCCCGGACCGCGGGCTGGACGATAACAATTGTTGCCTTATAGGAACGCCAGTCCCTCTCCGGGATAGTCAGAGGAAATGCCCATGGCCGATTTCGGCGGCATCAGTTCGGCACAATGGCAGGACCTCGCCCCGGCCGCTGGCGGGATCGGCCGCTGGGTCTGGGACCTGGAGACCGGCCAATGCGAACTCGACGACGTGTCGCTGGCGCTGTTCGGCCTGATGGATGAGGCGGGCGTGCCCGGCCCCAGCCACATGGCGATCGGCGAGTTCTTTGCTTTCGTGAACCCCGACGATGTCGCCCGTGTCCAGGCGGCCGCCGAGGTCTCCATGCGATCGGGCGAGCCCTACACGGCCGATTTCCGCATCACGCGGCCCGACGGCGAGACCGCCTGGATCAGGGGCTCCGGCGTGCTGGCCATGATGGACGGCGAGCGCCGCGCGCTGATCGGCGCCAATATCGACATCACCGAGCTGCGCCAGACGCAGGAAGCGCTGGAGCTGGTGGCGGGCGAGATGGCGCACAAGATCGGCAATCTCCTCTCGCTCGTGTCCGGGCTCTACCGCATGGCGTCGCGCAAGGCGGGCTCGGTCGCGGAGCTCGACCACGCCTTCCTGTCGCGACTGGGCGCGCTGTCCAAGGTCACGCGGCTGTCGCTGGACACGGAAGGCAACACCATGTCCGCGCGCGATCTCGTCTCGCTGGTGCTGGCGGAGCTGGAAGGTTCCGAGCAGGTCAGCGTGCGCGTGGACGATGTCTGGCTCAACCCGTCGGCGGCCCAGACCGTGACGCTCGCGCTCAACGAGCTGCTGACCAATGCGGTGAAACACGGCGCGCTGTCCGAGCCCGATGGCGGGCTGGAGGTCGCGATCATATCGGACCGGCCCAATGACCGCTTCACCCTGTCATGGAAGGAGCGGGTGAGCTTTCCGGTTACCCCGCCCGGTGACAGCGGGTCCTTCGGCATGACCGTGCTCAACCGCATGACGGCCGCCACGTTCCGCGGCACGCCCCGCTTCGACTGGCGTCCGGACGGCCTGCATTTCCATTGCGGCTGGCAGCTGGCCCAGATGGAGGGGTAGCAGGTCGGAGCGCTCGCCTTCTGGCCTCGGCCCGCGCACGTTCCACACCCAGCCCAGCCGCTCCAGCGCCTCGATCACCCGCGCGGCCGGGTCCGGCTGCCCGCGCTCCAGCCCGATGCGGGCGCTCTCCGGGAAGGCATGGTGGTTGGAGTGCCAGCATTCGCCATGGGTCAGCAGGCCGGCGAGCCACGCATCGGCTGGATCGACGCGCAGATCGCTGGCCTGCACGCCCGCGCCGATCACGGCGTGACGGGCATGGGCGGGACCCATCGGGGCGTGGCAGAGATAGGTCGCCGACCAGTGAGCGACCGCGCTGATGAGCACCCGCGCGCAAACGCCCCACAGGACCCAGGGCAGGCCGCCCGTCGCGAAGAGGACTGCGGCCAGTGCCAGCTGATGCGTCCGCCAATGGCGGTCGAAATGCGCCATGAGCTGTCGCTGCTCTATCGTCACGCGCGGCGGGCGGTCGAACTCGAAACGGTAGAAGAGCTGCCAGCTTATGTCGCGGAGGTAGCCCCGGCGATGCGCGAAGACGTCGTGACAGTCCGGCGCGCGCTGCGCCCAGTCGCGGATGTCGTGGACGCGGATGACCCGGCTCGGCCCGCCCGCTCCGACGAGCACGCCGAGCCAGACCAGCACGGCTTCCAGCGCAGGATGCGTCTCGAAGCTGCGGTGGATCACCAAGCGGTGCATGCCAATCGATTGTCCCAGCAACAGGGTCAGATAGGTCAGCACGGCAAAGACGATCAGCGCGCCGGGCGTCACATGGAACAGCGCCGCCACGCTGCCCACGATCATGCCTCCGTTCCAGAGCGCCTTGGGCCAGTCCACGACGACGCGGCCTGCGCAGGGGTCCGCACAACTCCCATCTATCCGGTGCACGGGCTCCATCATGGCCGCGCCTCGTTGATGTTCCAGACCAGACCGACACGGCGAAGCGCACACAGCACCCACCAGCCGGGGTCGGGCTGGTCGTCCCGCAGGCCCAGCCGGGCGCTCTCCGGAAAGGCATGGTGATTGTTGTGGTAGCCCTCGCCGAATGTGATCAGGCCGAAGCCGCGCACATTGTGGCCTTGCGTGCAGTGGCCGTGATTGTGGTGGTTACGCGGATGGGCGTGGTGGCCTGCGTTGTGCGCATGCCAGCCGACGGCCCAATGGCCGAATATGGCGATGCTCACCCGGCCGCACACGCCCCACGCAACCCAGCCCGGGCCGCCGAGCCAGAGCAGGACGAGAGCGACGGGAATCTGCTGAAGCAGAGCCGTGGCTTGCAGCAGCTGCATGAAACGGCTCGCCCTGTAGAGCGGGCTCATCTCGTGGTGCGGAGGGTTGTCCAGCTCCAGCCTGCCATGGACCTGCCACAGGAAGTCGTGCCAGCGGCCCCGGCCATGACGCAGATAGGGGTGGCAATCGCTCTGCCGCTGCGCCCAGTCGCGCAGGTCGTGGGCACGCATCATGGTTCTGGGGCCGCCCAGCCCGACCAGCGTGCCCAGCCACACGCCGAGCGCGGTCAGCCAGGCCGGACAGTCGAAACTCTCATGGATGAAGCGCCGGTGCATGCCCAGCGAGTGGCCGCCGCACAGGACGAATGTGCAGGCAATCAGGAAGACCGCCACGGCACTCCAAGAGAACCAGATCGTCCCGCCGACTACCCAGCCAATCGTCATGGCCGTCCACCAGATCGAGCGCACCGGGTCCCACCGCACGCGCCCCGCGCACGGGTCCGCATTGGTTCCGGGAATAATGCGGTCGTCTATGTCACGGGGCATGGCGCTCGCCTCCCGTGATGATCTGCTCCAGCGCGTAGTCCAGCCCGTCGCCGACCGCCTTTTCCTGCATCGGGCCGAAATACCAGGAGGGTGCGAGCAGGCGGTGATAGCCCACGCTCAGCGTGACTTCGGTCGTGCCGTCAGGGCGCGGAGCAAGGTCCATCTGCCAGCTCTCGAACCGCATATAGTGGGACAGATAGCTGTCATCGTGGACGAAGCGCGCGCGCAGGCGCTCTGGTGTGGACTCGGTAAACTCCATCACGCTGGTCCCGCGGTGGACGTTGAGCCACGGCACGCCCCAGCGGCGGTATTCCATATGGGCAGTGTGGCGCGCGCCGAGCTCGATCGACGTGGCCTCGACCGCGACGGGCCGCGGAAAGAGCGACAGGAAACGCGTGCGGCCCTCGTCCGGATATTGGTGGTCGATGAGGTTGCTGCGGATCTGCTCGGGCGTCAGCGGCAGCACGGCGCTGCGGCTGACGACCGTGTCGCGGTCGGGTCCGAAGCGAATACCCGTTCCGCGTATGCCGTCGAGGCTGAGGAACATGACGAGCAGCGGCACGGCGGACAGGCGGAAGACATCGCCCACGCCGCGCTCCTTCTGCTCTTCGGCGGCCATCATGCGCAGGCGCGTCTCGCTCGGCATGGTCGTCGCCACGCCGACCATCGCGAAGACGACATAGATCGGCAGGAACATCGCCACGCACAGGAAGCCCTCGAACAGTAGCAGGCTGGTCGAGAGCATGACGATCAGCGCGGTGCGCATGTGCCGCCACAGCCGCGCGCCATAGCTGTGCGTGCGCGGCTGCGGCGTGAAAAGATAGATCGCCAGCCCGATGAGATAGGGCACCAGCACGTAGAGCACGGCGCTTTCGCGCATCCAGTCATTGTAGAGCGCGACGCGGACAAGCCCCGACGCGGCCGCGACCAGCAGCAGGTAGCGCAGCCAGATGGGGCGCGGGCCGTCCCGGAAGATGTTCATGCGGGAAGCCCCTCCGCGGCGGGGTCGCGCACGGGCTGCGCGCGCCGTCCGAGCTCGCGGGCGAGGAAGCCGTCCAGATCGGGGTCGAGCGGGGCGGGGCCGGGGCGGGCACGGGTGACGGCCTGATCGGCCAGCAGTATTTCGCGGCCCATGGCAAGCCGGGCGATGACCGCGCGCGGCACGAACAGAAGGCTCGGCCGATGAAGTGCGCGGGCGAGGGCGCGGGCGAACTCGGCTTGGGTGACTGTGCCCGTCGCGGCATTGACCGGGCCGCGCAGGGATTCGCGACCCAGCGCATCCACGATCTGCGCCACCACGTCGTCGCGGCTGATCCAGCTGATGCGCTGCGCACCACTGCCCAGCCGCGTGCCGCCCGCATATTCCGTCGGGACCAGCTGCTGGCCCAGCGCGCCGCCATCGCGACCCAGCACCACGCCGATGCGCAGCAGCACGGTGCGCAGGTCGGGGTGGCGGGCGGCAATGCGCTTGGCCTCGGCCTCCCAGAGGAGGCAGAGCTGCTGGCTGAAGCTGCCGTCCACCTCGATCCAGCTGTCCTCGTCGACCGCTCCGGGATGCACGCCATAGGCGCCGATCGCGCTGCCGCTGACGAGCACGCCTGGTGTCGTGTGCAGCCGGTCGATGAGGCGGCCCAGCGCGGCAGTGGTCTGGACGCGGCTGTCCAGCATCCGGGCCTTGGCCGCGTCCGTCCACAGCCCCGCCATGATCGGCGCGCCGGCGAGGTTGATCACGGCATCGATGGCTGTGTCGTCCGCGATCTGCTCCAAGCTCTCCACCACGGTGAAAGGCGGGCGCAGCCCGCGCACATTGCCCTGCCGCGCCAGCAGGATGACGCGGTGCCCGGCGGCTTGCAGGGCGGGCGTCAGGCGCTGGCCGATGAAGCCGGTTCCGCCCGTGACGAGCACGGTCATGGGCGCGGTGCCTCGCGGTAACAAGGCGCTGACACCCCGCTCCACCAGCCGGTCGAACCGGTCACTGGCGAGCCAGTCGCGCAGCGCCAGCACGGTGGTGGCAGCCGCGCCCGCGAGGCAGAGCAGGCTCCACCAGCCATGCCAGACGGGGGTGAGGCCCGCAGGCTCCGCGCTCCACCCGATCAGCACCGGGATCAGCAGGACGAGGATCGCGCCGTAATTGGCGGTCAGCACCGTGTGCAGCAGGCGCTCGGTGACGGGGAGTTTGCGCGTCGCATCCTCTTCGGCGAAATCCTTCAGCGTGATGAGGAATTCCGCGACCAGCACGACGATGAGCGCGAGCGCCAGCCAGCCACCGGGCTGCACCGTCGCGAGCCCCGCCAGCACACCGCCATAGAAGAGGTTGCGCAAGGCATGCAGGCGCAGCTCATGCCGCTGGCTGCGGCGCCAGGCGAGGCGCTCGGTGACCTCGTGATGGCCGATTGTATCCAGCCCGCCCATGACGATCTGGGCGGCGATGAGCGTCCAGAGCAGCGTGGTCATGTCGTGTCCTTCATGTCGTGGAAACGGATGCGCTGGTCGAGCAGCGTGCCGAGCAGCCGGTGGCGCAGCGCGAGCGTGAAATCGAATGTCCCGTCGCCGCGGTCATGGTGGCCGACGGTGAGCTGCCCCGGTGTCAACCAGCGCGGCAGGGCGAGGCGGATGGGTCCGATTCTGAACAGATAGCGGTCGCTCTCGAACACAATGCCGTCCGGGACAGCGCGCACGGCCAAGCTCATGCCGAGCCATGCGCTGACCCATTCCTCGCAGCCCGTTGCGCCCGTGAACCGTTTGGTGCTGTGGATGACCTGCGGAAAGCCGCGCCCCTTGCGGCTGTATTGGCGCAGCCAGAACTGCCCGTCGCCATGCGCGTCCTCCGTGACGCTCACCACGGCGGCCGCACCCGCATTGCCGCAGTCGAGCGGTAGCGGCGCGCCCGCCACGCGGCAGGCCTGGGCGAGCAACCGGCCCGCAAGGTTCATGCGCGTGTGGACGACCTGTCCCCGATATACGGCCGCATCGCCGCTGCCGAGCCGCTTGGCGAAGCGCGCGCGCACGGTCGCGGGCAGTCCGCGCCAGGCGTCACGGCCGAGCAGCCGGGCATAGCGCGGGTCGATGAGGGCGGCAGTGTGGTGAGGCGGCAGTCCGTTCCCGGCACGCGCTGCCGGGACCTTTCTCGTCTTTACGCGGTAATTGGTATGCGTCTGTACCTCCTTCTCGATCCCGAGAAAGGTCCCGGCCACGAGGGCCGGGAACAGGTCTTCTTTTGCATTGTCTTCGGGCCCCGGCTCAAGGCCGGGGACAATGCTCCCGTTCCCGGCACTTGTTGCCGGGACCTCGCTCGTCCTAACGCGATGGTCGGGTTGTCTCTGAGCCTCATGCCCGATCTCGACAAAGGTCCCGGCCGCAAGGGCCGGGAGCGGGCGTGTCTCGGGGCGGGCGGGCATGGCGTGTGTCTTCCCCTCGCTAGCTCTTTGCGAGGCCCAGCAATGCCACGATCCGGTCGCCGAGCCGCACGAGCCGGGTGAGCGTCCTGACCGGCAGGGCCTGCATCTGGCTGTACCAGCGGTCCATGTCGCTGGTGAAGGCGTGCATCTCGCGCAGGCGGCGGCGCTGTTCGTCGCTGACGCCCGCGTCGTCCTCTGCGTCGGACAGGCAGTGGGCGAGCGTTTCGAGAGCGGGGTCGATCTCGCGGGCCTTGCGCACGGCGGCAATGCGGCGGGCGAGCTCCCACACATCGGTTTCGGCCGTGAAGTGATCGCGGCGGTCGCCCGCCACCGGCACGCGCCGCACGATCTTGAACGCCATGAGCTCCTTGAGGCTGTTGCTCACATTGCTGCGCGCCACGCCGAGGGACTCGGAGATCACATCGGCGGGCAGCGGCGTTTCGCTGATGTAGAGCAGGGCGTGGATCTGCGCGATGGACCGGTTCACGCCCCAGTTCTGCCCCATGTCGCCCCAGTGCAGGATGAAGCGCCGGACGGCCTCGGGCATCACGTCGATAGTTTTAGTTGTTTCTGTCATGACAGAAATATGTGACAGGACAGACGGGATTGCAAGAGCCGATGTCGGTTTTTCCTGTGGGCGCGTTGGCGCGTCATGCACAATTGCCGTTCACCCGGCCCTTTGTTTGCATCATAACCTGGGTTAATGTTGCGCGGGGCTGACAGTGTGGCGACCGCGCCCTATAGATTGGCTCCGCCTTGCCAATCGGGCCGCCGCGGACCATCGGAGAGACTATGGCGACCACCCCAGACACAGGGGAGGACCAGATGAATGACGCGCCGGGTACGCAGGCCGGGGCGGCATCCGCCAATGCGCGCACAAAGTCCGGGAAAAAGCGCGCCGCGCCGCGCACGCCCAGATCGCTGTCGGCATCCAAGCGCGACGCCGCCTGGCTCAAACGCATCTCCGACGACCGCGATGCCAAGGCGCTCACCGCGCTGTTCGACGTCTATTCGCCCAAGCTCAAGGGCTGGCTCATGGCGCGCGGCGCGCCCGGCGCGACGGCCGAGGACGTGGTGCAGGACGTCATGCTCAAGGTCTGGACGGGCGCGCATATGTTCGACCCCGCCAAGGCGAGCTTCGCCACATGGGTCTACCGCATGACGCGCAACCGCTGGATCGACCACCAGCGCAAGCATGGCCGCATGGATGTGCGCGACCCCGAACTGATGAAGACGATCGCCGATGACGAGGTCGAATCCGCCGAAGTCGGCTTCATGGCCGGCGAGGAGACCGACCACCTGCGCGAACAGATCGCCAAGCTGACCCCCATGCAGCAGGCCGCCATCCGCATGGCCTATATGGAGTTCAAGACCCACAAGGAGATCGCCGCGGAGACCGGCCTGCCGTTGGGAACCGTCAAGACACGGATCAGGAGCGCCATGCAGGCGCTGCGCGCGAATATGGGGCAGGGGCGGCTGGAGTAGGGGCGGGCCGACTGAACCTGATGCTCAAAAGTCGCTCCTCCCCGCTCGCCGACCAAGTTGGCGCGTAAACTGTGGCGGGAAACCAGCTCTCGATAGTTGCCTCAGTTTAAATATCACACAGGCTCGCCACCGTGATCCCCGCCTTCGCGGGGATGAGCGACGGTTGATAGATGTGCGATATCCACAACTCCTCCCCTCTTAGGGGGCGAGCCCAAAGGGCCGCGAAGCGGACCGACGGTGAGGGGCCGAGCGAAGCGAAGGTCGGAGGGGTAAGGTATCTCGTCTTTAGCTCGGTCACACTTTACCCCTCCGTCACCCCTCGCTGCGCTCGTGGCGACCATGCGCGTCGCGGGCTGCTAGCCCGCTTTGGCGCAAACCCCTAAGAGGGGAGGAGTTGTGTTGGGTGGATAAAGTTTGAGTTCTGAGGAGATTCCAAACCTTAAACCACACACCCATCTCGCCGGCTTGACCGGCGAGCCCATGGTGCGATTTCGGCGTGGAGAGCGTCCGCAGTTTGGCTCAGAATTAGTCGCCCTATACCCTCCTAGACAACCGATAGACCCGTCCATGGGCTCGCCCCCGGATCAAGTCCGGGGCAGGCGATCAAGTCGGCGAGATGCGGGTTGTGCTGATGTGAGAGAGTCTCTCCGCCTCACGCGACTGAGGCTTGGGCCGACTTGAACAAAAAGCCCGTGAACTGATTCATCGGGAAAACCGAAGTCCGCCGCTCCACCCCTACCCGCCCATCTGCGCCTCGCGCGCCTTGCGCCCGCCCACGCGGATGATCAGGAACGCGCCCGTCGCCAGCGTCGAGATGAGAAACAAAATCCCGACGATCCGCATCACGAGGCTGCGCTGCTGGATGCCTTCCAGATAGGGCGACTCGTCGGATTTCTGCGCATTGATCGCGCGCAGCACGCAGCACTCGCCGTCCTCATCCAGCGTGTGGGCGAGCTGCACCAGCAGGTATTCGCCGTTCTCGAACTTCAGCTCCTGGGCGAGATTGTAGGTGCCCGTGCGCACGGCGCCTTCCGTCGCGGAATAGCTCTGCTCGGTCCGGGCCTGCACGCCGACGATGTCGCGGCTCACCACGGGGCTGTCGGGGATGTTGGCGACCATGCGGGTCATCTGTTCGCGAAATTCCGGATTGTCGCGCTCATCCGGGAAAGCATCGAAGATGAACTGGGTTTCGCCCGCGATCAGCCGGTCGATCTGGCCGTCCGCTTCCGCGCGGACGTCGGAGGGCAGCAGCTTGTCCGCCATGGCTTCCATGGAACAGCCCGCCAGCAGCAGGGCGGAGATCAGCAAAGGGAGGAGGGCACGCAACATGCCCACTCATCTAGCGTTTCAACGCGTCTTCGACAGCCCTGATCTGTGCGTCAAATGTGACGTCCTCGGCCCGCAAGGACGTGATCCGCTTGACCGCGTGCATCACGGTGGTGTGGTCGCGCCCGCCAAAGCGGCGGCCGATATCGGGCAGGCTCCGCTTGGTCAGCTTCTTGGACAGATACATGGCGACCTGCCGCGGACGGGCGACGGCGCGCGCGCGGCGCTTGGAGCTCATATCGGTCAGGCTGATGGAGAACGCCTCGCAGACCGTGCGCTGGATGCGGTCCACGGTCAGGCGCTGCCCCGTCATGTAGCGCGAATCGGACAGCGTTTCCTGCACGGTCTCCAGCGTGATCGGCGTGCCGAGGAACTCGCTCTGCGCCACGATCTGGTTGAACGCGCCTTCGAGGTCGCGCGGCGTGGCGTTCATGCGCGCCGCCAGGTGGTCGCGCGCGGCCTGCGGCACGGCGAGCGTGGGGCTGTGCTCCCGGCGGCGGGCGATCAGCCGGTCGAGAATGCGCAGGCGCAGGTCGTAATCGGCCGCCGCGATCTTGCAGACGAGGCCGGAGGAGAGATAGCTTTTCAGCCGGTCGGACGCCTTCTCGATCGTGTCGGGATGACGGTCGGACGCCAGCAGGATCTGGCGGCCCGCACCGATCAGGCTGATGACGGTGTGCAGCAGCTCTTCCTGGCTGGCAGGCTTGTCGCTGATGAAGTGGATGTCGTCGATGATCAGCAGATCGACATCGCGCAAGGACGCCTTGAACGCCGTCAGCCCGTCGCGGCCCGCGCCGCGCACGCTGGCGACGAATTGCGCAACGAAGTCCTCGGCCGAGACGAATTTCACCCGGCGGTCGGAGTCGATCTTCTTCACCTCGGCCTCGATGGCGTGGAGGATGTGCGTCTTGCCCATGCCGTTGGCGCCGTGCAGCACGATCGGGTTGTATTGCGGCGTCGGGTTGTTGATGACCTGCTTGGCGACGGCCACGGCGAGCTCGTTGGATGGCCCGGTGACGAAATTCTCCAGCGTGAAGCGCGCGCGGGCAAGTTCGGATACGGGCGGCGGCACGAGACGCGCGGGCGCGCTGCGCGGCGATAGCGTGCTGCGGGGATCGTTGGGCCGTCCCAGACTGCTCATGCCGGACAGGCCTTGCCCTGTGGACGGCGTGCGCGAACCCGTCGGGCGCGGACCCGACACGATGCGCACGCCGCGCGGCGGATCGACCCGGTCATGCTTGGACCACAGGCGGCGCAGCGTTTCGGCATACTGGCTGTTGATCTTGGAGGCGACGAAAGCGGACGGCGCGGAGAGCGTCACGGTGTGGGCGTCTGCGCCCGCGATGAAGAGCTGTCCGGTCCAGGCGCGGTGGACATTGCGGCCCAAGGCCCGGGCGAGGTCTTCATTGACGCGCTTGAACGTGTTGTGCGCGCTCTGGATGGGGGCTTCGCCGGTATAGAGGTCGGGTGCGGTGTCTGTGTCGTCCGTGCTTCTGTTCCGCAATCCAGCCATGAAATATCTCCGCACGGAACAAGCAGGGCTGGAGAGCCAACCCTTTGATCCTAATAACTATTTGCTGGTCCCGGCGCGTGGCTCCCACCACACGGACCGAGGTTTCCCGCCTCTACCGCCTTCCGTCCCATCGGCGGCGACGGCCTCTTTAAGCGCACCGTGCAGCGGAGCGTCAATGTGTGAATCAGGTGGATTCGCGACAAAGAAAAGTTGACTCAAAAAAACGCTGGAATCGCAACCATCTGGATGCGGTGATGTGGAAACATTTGTGGAAAAAAGTGACTCCCGTTTGGGTTCACAACGCGGAATTAACACAGAATCAGTGGTCGGGCTTTCCCCAGGTTAAACGATGTCGTTTCACTGACGTAACGAAGTCTTAAGCATTATGAGCCTGCGGTTAATCGCGCTGGAACGCGGCAACGTCAGGCAAGTCTCAAGGGCTTGCTTCGCTTATCACGCAACAAAAAACCGGACCCGCGAGAGCGGACCCGGTCGATGTTCCGTATCTCCCGCGCGACGTGCGAGGGGAGCGTGCGGTCTTGGGTGCAGTCCTAGGCGAGTGCCTTGACGCGCTGCGACAGGCGCGAGATTTTCCGCGCCGCCGTATTCTTGTGGTACACGCCCTTGGACACGGCGCGCATCATGGCGGGCTCGGCGACCTTCAGCGCGGCTTGCGCATCGGCCTTGTTGCCGGCCGCCAGCGCGTCCTCGACCTTGCGCAGGGTGGAACGCACCATGGAACGACGCGCCTTGTTGACGGCCGTCTTGCGTTCCATCTTGCGGACGTTTTTCTTTGCGGAACTCGTGTTCGCCATGTGTCGTGTCTCTATCTCGTAAACGTAAGAAAGCCCGCGCGCGAAGGGGCGGGCCGGAAGTTGGGGCGCAGATAGGCGCGGGGAAGGGGGATGTCAACGGCGGGGGTGCAGCGGAAGATGGGCGCGCTTCGCGCGGCAGATGTCGTTGTCACCCCTCCGTCCTTGCGCTGCGCGCGTCGGCCACCTCCCCTTTCCGGGGAGGAAAGAAAAAGACGAACCTACCGAACTGAGTTCCTCCCCTGAAAGGGGAGGTGGGCCGCAAACGCGCCAGCGTTTGAGGGTCGGAGGGGTGACGCACATATCAGCCGCGCGAAGCGCGACATTCCCTTGCGTGAACCCCTCACACCCCCGACATAGCCCTCATGCTCGACCTCAAGATCATCCCCGTCACCCCCTTCGCGCAGAACTGCTCGCTGCTCTACGACACCGAGACCAAGGACGCGGTCCTCATCGACCCCGGCGGCGAGGCGGCCAAGCTTCGCGCGGCGCTCGACGAGCTCGGCGTGACCTTGAAGGAAATCTGGCTCACCCATGGCCATCTCGACCATGCGGGCGGGGCGGATGAGTTGCGGGAAGAACTCGGCGTGCCGGTCATCGGGCCGCACAAGGACGACCAGTTCTGGATGGACGGCATCACGTCTCAATGGGCGCAATACGGCCATCCTGGCATGGGGCGCTCCGTCGTGCCGGACCGCTATCTGGAACATGGAGAGACGCTGTCGCTGGGCGGTGTGGATTTCGACGTCATCCACGCGCCCGGTCACACGCCGGGCCATGTCGTCATCGTCAATGCGGCGCTCAAGATCGCATTCGTCGGCGACGTCATCTTCCAGGGCTCCATCGGGCGCACCGACTTTCCCAAGGGCAACCACCAGCAGCTGATCGATTCCATCCGCGAACGGCTCTTCCCGCTGGGCGACGACATCCGGTTCGTCCCCGGTCACGGCGGCATGAGCACGTTCGGGCAGGAGCGGCGCAGCAATCCGTTCGTCGGCGACCATGTGGTGAGCAGCGCGCCGAATGTGTCGGGGCCGGGGTAGGCATCTGATACTTACTCCGTCATCCCGGCCAACCGAGCGTCAGCGAGGGCAGAGCCGGGACCCATCGTTTGCGTGACCAAGCCAGCGTATTTTCCTCCTTTGGGTCCCGGATCGGCGGCCTTCGGCCTTGTCCGGGATGACGGAATTAATTGTGGTCCTACTCACTCACCCTGATCGCCGCCTCTCCGATCTTGCGCTTGATGATATCCGTCGCGCTCGGGTTCAGGCTGCGCGCGATGTTGACCAGCTCGCCCTCCACCGTGACGTCGAAGGCGAACGGCACGCCGTAGAGCACCTCGTCATTCTTGCCGGTAAATTCGAGACCCACGGTGATGTCGCCGTCCAGCGGGCCGTCGATCTCGATGAACAGGCGGTCATAGTCGAAGTTCTCCAGCGCGGTCATGGCCTGCCCGGCATATTCATTGGGGATGCGCGCGCCCAACTCCTTGGATCGCTTGAAGCGGAAGGTGCCGCCCTCCTCGATGGCGAGGCGGCCATTCTCCACCCTCACATCGATGCCCTCCACCACGACGGGAATCGCGCCGGACAGCGTGCCGGACGCCTCGAGCTCGCTATTGCCGATGGACGCGATGAAGTCGGCGATGTCCACATCCGACACCCGCAGCGTCACGCGGTTCTGGGGCGCGGCATAAACCCAGGTGAACGGATCGAACGTCACCGCGCCCGCGCCGAGCGGGAAGCGCGCCGAGGTGATCTCCACGCCGTTGTCCTTGAGCGCGTAGCGGACCTCACCATCGGACAGCGGAAAGCCCGGATCGAACGTGCCGATGGTGAAGCTCTGGTCCGGCGCGGTGACGATGGGAAACAGCGAGGTCAGCTCGATGCGCCCGGACAGGCCCGTCACGGGACCGGGCGCCGTGCCGAAATTGATGCCCTTGAGATCGACCGTTCCCGACCCCGAGAACGGCTCGCCGCCACCGAATCGGATGAGCAAGTCGGCATCGATCAGTCCATCGACCTGGGCGATCTTGCCCCGCAAGGCAGGCGCGAGTTCCTGCGGCTGCAGGCGGCCGGGGGCGAAGCGCAGATCGTCGATATCCACCACCGCTTCGCCCAGGCCGTCCACGATGCGGTAGCTCACGCTCACGGGCTGGTCGTCCGCCTTGGGCAGGCGCGTGGTCGCCTCGCCCGTGAACACGCCGTCCGCAAAGCGCAACACGCCGGTCGCGGGCAGGACGGGCAGGGGGTCTGCATCGCCCTGCGGGATCAGCCGCACCCGCCCGCCGGAATAATCGAGCGCGTAGTCCTCCGCCGTGCCTTGGGCGTCGATGGCCATGCCGCGCACGACATAGCCGGGCGTGCTCAAGACGCTGTCGGGCGCGCTGACTACAAAGCGCGTGCGCTCCGTCTCGGACAGCGCGACCGACAGCGTGCCGCTCGGCAGGGCGAGGTCCGTGCCCGCGACAGGGAAGGTGTCCGATTGCAGTGCCATGCCGGTGAAAACGACGTCCCAATCCTGCGTGGTGTCGCGGATCGTGCCGGACAGCTCCGCACCCGCGATCTGCATGTCGAGCTCGGCGGCGCCGCCCACGGCCTGCGCGCCGCGAAAGGCGGTGAAGGTGGCGTCCGCCAGCCTGGCCTGCATCCGGGCATCGCCATTGGCCGAGCGCGCATAGAGCGGCGGGATGGGGTCGAGCGTGCCGGTGAAGTCGCGCAGCGACCAGTCGGAGGTCGTGGTCAGCCGCGCGAACGAGACGGGGCCGGCAGGGCGGAAATCGACGCTCGGCCGGTTCTCGCGCAGGGTGGCCGACAGCTGCCCGCCCGCCTTCAACCCGCTCACCACGCCGCCCGGGATCTCCCCGTCATAATCGGCCGCGCCGCGCAAGGTGAGCCGTCCGGGCGAGGTCAATGGGTTGGCGTAGTCGAACCGCACATCCAGCGGGCCGAGCCGTGCGGGAAGCTGGTTCACGCCGGGCGCGCTCCAATCCGTGCGGGTGGACAGCCGGCCCGAGGCGGCAGCCACGCCGTCCACGCTGATGCCGTTGGGCGAGCGCACTTCCAGGCCCAGATCGGACAGCCGCAGCGGCAGGGGGCGGTTGAGTGTCGCCGTGGTGCGGATGCCGTAGGACGGAAGGCCCGGGGCGTAGCGGTAGAGCGGCGCGTCCGGCACGGCGGAGAGCACGGCGCGAGTGTTGCCCGCGGTGAGGGTGAGGTCGCGCGTGAGCGAGATGCGGCGCTCGCCCTCGTCCACGCGGACACTCATCTGGCCCTCCACGTCGGAGCCGCCGAGCAGCTTGCGCAGGGCCGGCGTGATCTCGGGCGCGAAATGCTGCGCCACGGGCACGGCGGACAGGGCGTCCGCCAGCGACAATGTGCGGGCGAGATCGCGCGCGCGGGTCGCATCAGTGACGCGCGCGCGGCGTAGGCTCGGCGTGACGCTCG
>JAHDEU010000010.1 GCA_020628635.1 Hellea sp.
GCCTTGGCAACGGTCTTCACGGCGGCGCGGGCGGCCTTGACCGGGGCGGAGGCAGACCGTTCCGCCTTTTTCTCTTCCTTGGTCTTCTTACCAGTGCGGTCCTGCTTCTCGCCCTTGGCGCGGTACACGGTCGCGTCATCAAGGATCGTCAGCGCGCCTTTGGCGGCGTCAAAGGCAGCTTGCGCGCCCTTGGTTGCGCCAGCGGCGTGGATCTTGACGGGCTTGTCGAGCTTGCCGGCACCGATCACGCGGATGCCGTCCTTGGCGCGGCGGATGACGCCGGCGTCAACGAGGCCCTGGGCCGTGTATTCGGTCTTGCTGTCGATCTTGCCGGACGCCAGCGCGCGGTTGAGCGTGGCGATGGTGACTTCCTGATAGCGCTTGGGGTTGGGCACGTTGAAGCCGCGCTTGGGCAGGCGCATGTGGATCGGCATCTGGCCGCCCTCGAAGCCATTGATGGCCACACCGGAACGGGACTTCTGACCTTTGACACCACGGCCACCGGTCTTGCCCTTGCCGGAACCGATACCGCGACCGATCCGCTTGCGCTGCTTGGTGGCGCCGGGATTGTCTGAGAGTTCATTGAGACGCATTGTATTACCTTTCGAGCGAGGTTTCCGAGCCTACCAATCAGGCAGGCATGCGGACTACTCTTCGACGATCTCCACCATGTGGGAGACTTTTCTGATCATGCCGCGCACGGACGGCGTGTCCTCGAGCTCGCGCACGCGGCCCATCTTGTTCAGGCCGAGACCGATGAGGGTCGCGCGCTGATCCGGCTTGCGGCGGATCGGCGAGCCCGTCTGGCGGACCTTGAGGGTTTTCTTGGCAGCCATTGTCTAGGCCTCCAGCTCGATCGCTTCGGGTGCGGACGCACCGTCCTCGCGGCGGCCGACGATGTCGGCGACCTTCTTGCCGCGCTTGGCCGCGACGGTCCGCGGGCTCTCCATGCGCTTCAGGCCGTCAAAGGTGGCGCGAACCATGTTGTAGGGGTTGGATGTGCCAATGGATTTGGCCACGACGTCCTGAATGCCGAGGCATTCCAGCACGGCGCGCATGGGGCCGCCCGCGATCACGCCGGTCCCGGGAGGGGCCGCACGCATCATGATCTTGCCCGCACCGTGGCGGCCGCGCACGTCATGGTGCAGCGTCCGGCCTTCGCGCAGTGGCACGCGGATCATCGTCTTCTTGGCTTCCTCGGTCGCCTTGCGGATGGCTTCCGGCACTTCGCGCGCCTTGCCTTTGCCAAAACCGACCTGGCCCTTTTCGTCGCCCACGATCACGAGAGCGGCGAAGGACATGTTGCGGCCGCCTTTGACGGTTTTCGCAACGCGGTTGATGTGCACGAGACGGTCCGTGAAGCCGTCATTCTCTTCTTCGCGGCGGCCGCCGCGGCGGTTGTCGTTTCTACCTGCCATGGTCGTTCGTCCTTAGAATTTCAGTCCGGCTTCGCGCGCGGCATCCGCCAGCGCCTTGACCCGGCCGTGATAGAGATAGGCGCCGCGGTCGAACACGACCTCGGTGACGCCCGCTTTGGTGGCGCGTTCCGCGACCAGCTTGCCGATGCGCGTCGCCGCTTCGACATTGCCGCCCTTGGCGGATTTGTCTTCCAGCGTCGAGGCGGACGCGACGGTCACGCCCTTCACATCGTCGATCACCTGCGCGGAGATGTTCTTGTCCGAGCGGTGGACCGACAGACGCAGACGTCCGCCGGCGTGTTTCTTGAGGCGACGGCGGACGCGCTGCGCGCGGCGCTTCATCGCTGCGTGGGCTGTTTGTGCCATTACTTCTTCTTACCCTCTTTCTGACGGACATACTCACCGACATAGCGCACGCCCTTGCCCTTGTAGGGCTCCGGCTTGCGGAAGGAGCGGATCACGGCTGCGACCTGTCCGACCTGTTGCTTGTCGATGCCCGACACGACGACCTGCGTCGGCTTGGGTGCTTCGATGGTGATGCCGGCGGGCGGCGCGTAGTTGACGTCGTGCGAATAGCCGAGCTGCATGGAGAGCTCGGAGCCCTTCATCTGCGCGCGGTAACCCACGCCGCGGAGCTCGAGCTCCTTCTTGAAGCCGACCGTGACGCCCTCGATCATGTTGGCGACCATGGTGCGGGACATGCCGCGCATGGCCGACGCCTTGCTCTCGTCTTCCGTTGCCGGGACGATGGACATCTCATTGTCCGCGAACTCGCCGCGAACGGCTTCGGGCAGGGTGAAGGACAGCTCGCCCTTGGGACCCTTGACGGACACTTGCTGGCCATTCTGCGTCAGCGTGACGCCGGATGGAACCGTAATGGGCTTTTTGCCGATACGTGACATGATCAGCCCTCCTTACGAGACTTGGCAGAGGACTTCGCCGCCGACATTGTTTTCGCGGGCAGCGGTGTCGCTCATGACGCCCTTGGGCGTGGACAGGATGGAGATGCCGAGGCCGTTGCGGACCTGCGGCAGCGTTTTGACCGAGGAATAGACGCGGCGGCCGGGCTTGGAGATGCGCTTGATCTCGCGGATCACGGCTTCGCCTTCGAAATACTTCAGCTCGACTTCGAAGATGCGGAAGCCCTTGTCGTCCTTGGACTCGGAATAGCCACGGATGAAGCCTTCATCGGCGAGCACGTCGAGGACGCGGCCGCGCAGGTTGGACGCAGGCGTGGTGACAGACGAGCGGCCACGCATGATGGCGTTGCGGATGCGCGTGAGCATATCGCCGAGGGGATCGGAAAAAGACATGGTGTGCCCTCCCTACCAGCTGGACTTGGTGAGACCGGGGATCAGACCCTGGCTGCCGAGTTCGCGAAGCGCGATCCGGCTCATTTTCATTTTGCGGTAGTAACCGCGCGGACGACCCGTGACCTGGCAACGGTTGCGGATGCGCGTCTCGGCAGAGTTGCGCGGCAGGGCGGCCAGCTTGAGTTGCGCGGCAAAGCGCTCCTCGACGGGCAGGTCCTTGTTGCGCGCGATGTCCTTCAGCAGGGCACGTTTGCCCGCATATTTGGCGACAAGGCGCTGGCGCTTCATGTTGCGTTCGACTGAACTGACTTTAGCCATTCAATGTTTCTCCTGTGTGCGGGAGGCTTGCTCCCACTTAACTCGCTGCGTTCGCTCTACTTCCGGCCCACAATCACTTGCGGAAAGGGAAGCCGAGCGCGGCCAGCAATGCTTTTGCTTCTTCGTCGGTTTTGGCGCTGGTCTGCACCACGATGTCCATGCCGCGTTGGCCATCGGACTTGTCGTAGCTGATCTCCGGAAACACCAGCAGATCGTTCAGGCCCATCGCATAGTTGCCATTGCCGTCGAAGCTCTTGCCGTTGAGGCCGCGGAAGTCGCGGACGCGCGGCAGGGCGACGTTGGTCAGGCGGTCGAGGAATTCCCACATGCGATCACGGCGCAGCGTGACTTTCGCGCCGATCACCATGCCGTCGCGCAGCTTGAAGCCGGCGATGGATTTCTTCGACACGGTCGGGACAGGCTTCTGACCGGCGATGAGGGACATTTCCTCGATCGCGGCTTCGACCTTCTTCTTGTCGGCCACACCTTCGCCCAGACCCATGTTCAGGACCACTTTCGTGACCTGCGGGATCTGCATGTCGTTGGTGTATTTGAACTGCTCTTTCAGGGCAGCACGGATCTCGTCGCGGTAAACGCCGAGAAGACGGGGTTCATACGGCTTAGACATCGATGACTTCTCCCGACTTGCGAGCGACACGAACCTTCTGACCGTCCTTGAGCGTCTTGAAACCGACGCGGGTGGGGACATTGTCCTTGGGGTCGATATGGGCGACGTTGGAGACGTGGATCGGCGCTTCGAACTGCTTGATGCCACCTTCCGGGTCGGCCTGGCTCGGGCGCACGTGACGCTTCACGATGCGCACGCCTTCGACGACGACGCGGTTTTCCTTTGGAAAGACTTTCAGGACATTGCCCTTCTTGCCTTTGTCGCCTCCGGCGATGACGACCACATAGTCGCCCTTCTTGATCTTGGCGGCCATGACTAGAGGACCTCCGGTGCCAGGCTGACGATCTTCATGTGGTTCTTGGCGCGCAGTTCGCGGGGAACGGGGCCAAAGATCCGCGTGCCGATCGGCTCGCCATTGTTGTTGATGATGACGGCGGCATTGCCGTCGAAGCGGATGACGGAACCGTCACGGCGCTGGATGTCCTTGCGGACGCGCACGACGACGGCCTTGCGGACATCGCCCTTCTTCACCTTGCCGCGCGGGATCGCTTCCTTGACGGACACGACGATGGTGTCGCCGACATGGGCGTAGCGGCGCTTGGAACCGCCCAGCACCTTGATGCACTGCACGCGGCGGGCGCCGGAGTTATCCGCGACCTCCAGATTGGATTGCATCTGAATCATTGTTGTCTCCTAGCTTGGCAGTTTCGCAGCGCTCCTATTTGGAGGCGACGACTTCCCAGGTCTTGGTTTTCGATTTGGGCGGGCATTCCACGATACGGACCGTGTCGCCGACCTTGTGTGCATTCGCTTCGTCGTGCGCGCTGTAGCGCTTGGAACGGCGGATGGTCTTTTTCAGCAGCGGGTGCAGGAACTGGCGCTCGACCTTGACGATGATGGTCTTGTCGCCCTTGTCCGACACGACCGTGCCGCGGAGAATACGCTTAGGCATGCTCTAGCCCTCTACCTTGGCAGCGGCTTTGCGCTGGTTCTGCAGTGTCTTGACCCGTGCCACGGCGCGGCGCACCTGGCGGACGCGCGCTGTAGACTGAAGCTGGCCCGTCGCATCCTGAAAACGCAGGTTGAACTGCTCTTTCTTCAGCGCGACGAGCTTCTCGCTCAGCTGGTCGTCGGAGAGCTGGCGCAGCTCTTCGACCTGGAGTGTCTTGTCAGCGGCCATCTTAACCTGCCTCGCCCGGACGGGTGACGACTTTGCACTTCACGGGAAGCTTGGCCGCGCCGAGGCGCAGGGCTTCGCGAGCGACTTCGTCGGACACGCCGTCGATTTCAAACATGATCCGGCCGGGGCGCACCTTGGCAGCCCAGAATTCGACAGAACCCTTACCTTTACCCATCCGCACTTCGGTCGGCTTCTTCGTCACGGGCACATCTGGGAAGATGCGGATCCAGACGCGGCCGGCGCGTTTCATGTGACGCGTGATCGCACGACGTGTCGCCTCGATCTGGCGCGCGGTGACCCGCTCGGGCTCCATGGCTTTCAGACCGTAGGAACCGAAGGTCAGCTGCGTGCCGCCTTTGGCCGTTCCCTTGATCCGGCCCTTGTGAGCCTTGCGGAATTTCGTTCTCTTTGGCTGACGCATCTCGCCCTCCTAGTTCGCGCGTGCGGGACGACGCCCGCCACGGTCATTGGGTCGGCCACCGCGGTCGCCACCGGGACGACCGCCACGGTCGTTGCCGCGCGAACGCGTGTCGCCGGACTCGTTCATGCGGCGCTCATGGGCATAGGGGTCGTGATCCATGATCTCGCCCTTGTTGATCCACACCTTGATGCCGATGATGCCCATCGTCGTCATGGCGCGGGCCGTGCCGTAATCGATGTCGGCGCGCAGCGTGTGCAGCGGCACGGCACCTTCCTGATACTGTTCGACGCGCGCGATTTCAGCACCGCCGAGACGACCGCCGAGGCGGATCTTGCAGCCCTTGGCACCCATGCGCATCGCGCTTTGCAGCGAACGCTTCATGGCGCGGCGGAAGGAGACGCGGCGCTCGAGCTGCTGGGCGATTCCTTCAGCGACGAGGTTGGCATCGACTTCCGGCTTGCGGACCTCGACGAGGTTGATGAACACTTCGCCGTCGACCATGGCCGCGACGCGCTTGCGCAGGGCTTCGATGTCCGCGCCCTTCTTGCCGATCACCACACCCGGACGCGCCGTGTAGATGGTGATGCGGCAGGTCTTGTGCGGGCGCTCGATGACGATGCGCGAAACGCTAGCGTTCTTCAGCTCACCGAGCAGGAAGGCGCGGATCGCCAGATCCTGGTGCAGCAGGTCGCCATATTCGTTGGTGTTCGCGTACCAGCGCGACGACCAGGTCCGGTTGATACCGAGACGCAGGCCGATTGGGTTGATCTTCTGACCCATTACGCAGCCTCCTCTTGAACTTCCTTCACGACGATCGTCAGCTCGGAGAACGGCTTGAGGATCCGCGCGCCGCGGCCACGGGCACGGGCCCGGAAACGCTTCATCACGAAGTTCTTGCCGACATAGGCTTCGGACACGATCAGGTTGTCGATGTCGAGATTGTGGTTGTTTTCCGCATTCGCGATGGCGCTTTCGAGCACCTTCTTCACTTCGCCCGAGATACGCTTGTGCGAGAACTCGAGGTCGGCCAGCGCAGCGTCCACCTTCTTGCCACGGATCAGCTGAGCCACGAGGTTCAGCTTCTGCGGCGAGATGCGGATCATGCGCAGCTTGGCGCGCGCTTCATTGTCGGCGAGCCGACGCGGTTGTTTTTGCTTGCCCATCGGTGTCTATCTCCGCTTGGCTTTTTTATCGGCCGCGTGGCCGTAATAGGTGCGCGTCGGCGCGAATTCGCCGAGCTTGTGACCGACCATGTCCTCATCGATGAGAACAGGAACGAATTTGCGGCCATTGTGGACCTGGAAGGTCAGGCCGACGAATTGCGGCATGATGGTCGAACGGCGCGACCAGGTCTTGATCGGCTTGCGGCGGCCTTCCTCGTGGGAGGCGGCGGCCTTCTTCAGCAGATACCCGTCAACGAACGGGCCTTTCCATACGGAGCGTGGCATAGTCCGGGCCCTCTCTAACGCTTCTTCTTCGCGTGACGCGAACGGATGATGTATTTGTCGGTCGCCTTGTTGGAGCGCGTGCGCGCACCCTTGGTGGGCTTGCCCCAAGGCGTCACGGGGTGACGACCACCGGAGGTCCGACCCTCACCACCACCGTGGGGGTGATCGACCGGGTTCATGGCCACGCCGCGAACCTGCGGGCGCTTGCCGAGCCAGCGCTTGCGGCCGGCCTTGCCGAGGTTGATGTTCATGTGATCCGGGTTGGACACGGCACCGACAGTGGCGACGCAGTTCTGGTGGATCATGCGCATCTCGCCCGACTTCAGACGGACCTGAGCGTAACCTTCCGAGCGACCCACGAGCTGGGCGTAGGTGCCGGCGGAGCGTGCGATCTGGCCGCCCTTGCCCGGCTTCATCTCGATATTGTGAATGATCGTGCCGACCGGCATGGCGCGCAGCGGCATGGTGTTGCCGGGCTTCACGTCCGCACGGTCCGCGGACAGCACGGTGTCACCCACAGCCAGGCGCTGAGGCGCGAGGATGTAGGACTTTTCGCCGTCCTTGTACTGGATCAGCGCGATGAACGCCGTGCGGTTCGGATCATATTCGAGGCGCAGCACGGTCGCCTCCATGCCCTTCTTCGTGCGCTTGAAGTCGATCTTGCGGTAGAGGCGCTTATGGCCACCACCCTGGCGGCGCATGGTGATGCGGCCGGTATTGTTGCGGCCACCGGTCTTGGTCAGGCCCTCGGTCAGCGCCTTTTCAGGGCGACCCTTGTGCAGCTCGGAGCGGTCGACCTGGACGAGGTGACGGCGCGAGGGGCTGGTGGGATTGTAAGTCTTCAATGCCATTGGTTAGATCCCCGTCGCAATATCGATGGTGTCGCCATCTTTGAGCGTGACGATGGCCTTCTTGACGTCGGAACGACGACCCAGGCGACCGCGGAAACGCTTGGTCTTGCCCTTGGTCAGGATCGTGTTCACGGCCGTGACCGAGACGTTGAACAGCTGCTCGACAGCCGCCTTGATCTCGGGCTTGGTCGCCGTCTTCGGCACCTCGAAAACAACCTGGTTGTTCTCGGCGACGATGGTGGATTTCTCGGTGATGACCGGGGTCAGGACCGTATCGTAATGTTTGGCGGTCGCGCTCATTTCAGTCGCTCCTGCAGCTGCTCGACAGCTTCCGTGGACAGCACCAGCGTGTGGCGCTTGAGGATGTCGTAGACATTGGCACCCTGGCTCGGCAGCACGTCCACATTCGGGATGTTGCGGGCCGAACGGGCAAAGGCCGTGTCGATTTCGTTTCCGCCGACGAAAAGCGCGTTCTTGACGCCCATCTTCTCCAGCTGCGCGCGCAGCGCAGACGTCTTGGCGTCTTTCATGGTCAGGCTGTCCACGACGATCAGCTCGCCAGCACCCTGCTTGGCCGACAGCGCGTGGCGCAGGGCCATCTTGCGGACCTTCTTGGGCAGCTCGTGGGCGTGGCTGCGCGAACGCGGGCCGTGGGCTTTCGCACCGCCGCGGAACTGCGAGACCGAACCGTTACCGTGACGGGCCGTGCCGCCGCCCTTCTGGCGACCGATACGCTTGGTTGTCTTGGAGACATCGCCGCGCTCTTGCGTCTGGTGCGTGCCGGCCTGGCGCTTGGCCAGCTGGTAGCGGACCATGCGGTGCAGGATGTCCTTGCGGGGTTCCTGGCCGAAGACCGCTTCGTCGAGATCGACGGAGCCGCCTTTCTTGCCATCGAGTGTCGTGACGTCGATTTTCATGACTATTCTTCCTCTTCTTTCGAGGCAGCAGGCGCGGCGGGCGCGTCGGCTTTCTTGTCATCCTTTTTGGCCGCGGCAGGCGCGTCCATGGTGAACTTGCCGGGCATGGGCAGGTCGTCCGCCTTGGTGCCCTTGATGGCGTCCTTGAGCTCGACCCAGGCGCCCTTGGAGCCGGGAACGTGGCCCTTGACCAGGACCAGACCTTGTTCGGCATCGACGCGGGCGATGGTCAGGTTCTGCAGAGTACGGCGGACGGCACCCATGTGGCCGGCCATCTTCTTGCCCTTGAAGACCTTGCCCGGATCCTGACACTGGCCCGTGGAGCCGTGCGAGCGGTGCGAGATCGACACGCCGTGCGTGGCGCGCAGGCCGCCGAAGTTGTGGCGCTTCATGGCACCGGCAAAACCCTTGCCGACCGTGATGCCGGATGCGTCGATCTTCTGGCCGGGGACGAAGTGCTCGGCCGACAGGGTCGCGCCGACTTCGATCATGTTCTCTGGTGCAACGCGGAATTCGACGAGCTTCTGCTTGGGCGTCACGCCCGCCTTGGCAAAGCGTTCGCGCTCGGCCTTGGCCACGCGCTTCACCTTGGCTTCGCCCGCGCCCAGCTGCAGGGCGGAGTAGCCGTCGCGCTCGGGCGTCTTCTGTGCGACCACCTGGCAGCCTTCGAGGCTGAGGACGGTTACGGGTATGTGGTTGCCGGCGTCGTCGTAAACGCGGGTCATCCCGAGTTTGCGCGCCAATAGGCCAGATCGTTGCATCGGTCAGGTTTCCCTAATTGCTCTTCCACCGGACGCGCCCTCATGGCGGACCGGATCCATATGCACAGTGTGAGGCGTTGGCTTTCCAACAAAACCGGGCCAGCGCGCCGCACTGCAGCGCCTGGCCAATAATCGAACATCGTCGTCCGGGTCTGTGGATCGTCAACTGCGTCTGCAATGGGATGCCCCAAAGCACTGCCAGCTATGAACGTCGCGGCGTCTAGTCGCGATTCCCCAGACCGTCAACAGCGCTTTGCAGGAAAAGCCCGCCCTGTTCGGTGGCAGCGGCGCCCTGCTCCTATGCGCGGTCCGCGCAGCGCGTCACTATCTTGCATGCGCGCCTATCCAACACCTGCAGCGCTTGCAAAGCGCCCGCCATGGTTTAGCAGGGGCGAAGGGCTTCAATGTGTGGGAGGAGCTGTCCTGTATCATGCCGTCGACGCGAAACGACCGCGTGTCCCAACGGCTTTCCGGCCTCGGAAAGCAGGCTAGCCGCGTGCGCTTCGACATCAATAGGATGCTCCTCGCCCTGCTGTTGTTCACGGCCGCCTTCACGGTCGGCCTGCTGGTCAAGCAGCAGCTGGACGCCAACAAGGAGACCACCATCATCATCGGCGCGGGCGATGCGGGCGGGGAGAGCTTCGCCATCATCACCGCCATCGAGCAGCTGGCCCGCAAATACGCGCCCAACCTGCACATCATCGTGGCGGAGACCGGCGGCAGCCAGGCCAATATCGACCTGCTGGAGCGCGACCTGATCGACGCGGCCGCCATCCAGGCCAATGTCAGCCTCGTGCCCAAGGTCCGGCTGATCACCCAGCTCTACCCCGACACCTACCAGCTGATCGCGCGCGCGAATGCGGGCGTGGAGAGCGTCGCCGATCTGTCCGGCAAGACGGTCGCGCTGTCCGGCACGTCGGAAGCCCAGCGCACGGCCTTTCTGGAACTGATCGAGCATTACGGCCTGCGCGAAACCGACATGCGCCTGATCCGCATGAGCGAGGCGGGCGCGTCGTGGGAGCTCGACAATGGCGGGGTCGATGCGAAATTCACCATCCGCGCGCCGGGCAATTCCGTGCTGCGCGAACAGCTTCGCGGGCGCGACGTGGTGTTCGTGCCCATCGACCAGGCCGACGCGCTGCGCCTGAACCAGAGCACGATCGAGAGCGGAATCATCCCGCGCGGGTCCTATCAGGGCAGCCCGCCCATCCCGCCGACCGACCTGCAGACGGCCGTCGTGCCGCGCATCCTCGTCTCGTCCACCGCCGTGGACGACGAGATCGTGGAAACGCTCACCCGGCTGATCTACGACCACCGCCGCGAATTGACCGAAGCGGTGCCGCTGCTGGGCTTCATGACCGAGACCGATGAGCTGCTTTCGGCCCGCCTGCCCCTGCATGAGGGCGCGCGCGCCTATTACACGCGCGACGATCCGGGCTTCCTGCAGGAGAATGCCGAAGTGCTGGCCTTCTACCTGACCATCGTGGCGGGCATGGTATCCTTGTTGCTGCGCCTGAACGGCCGCCGCCAGAAGGCGCGCTCGGACGAATATACGCGCGAGCTGCTGCGCATCTACAATGACGCGGTGGACGACGCCGCCCCCACCCTGTCCGACTACCGCAACCGCCTCATGGCCGTCTTCGCCGATGTCGTGCGCGACGCGGAAGCGGGGACGCTGTCGTCGAACGGCTTCGACTTCCTGTCGTTTACCTGGGACGAGATCAACGACGCCGTCCAGGAGGTCATCGAGTCCAAGGCCTCGGGCGGTCGGGTGCGCATCGCGGAGGCCACACGATGAGCGATACGCCAACCGTCATACCCGCCATCGCCACGCCGGTCTCTGCCTTTACCCGCCTGCCCATCGGCATGGATGACGACCGCAAGGGGCGCATCAGACAGGCCAATCGCCGCCTCGCCTGGGTGCTGGGCGCGATCGCCGGGGCCTTCATGGTGGCGGCGACCTTTGTCTACATGGCGACCGTGCAGAACGGCGAACGCCAGGCCCTGCGCCAGCTGGAAACCTTCAACGACCTGCGCCACGACGCCATTCTCGCCTTCTTCCAGACCCATGAGAACGAGATCCAAGTCTGGGCGGAGAACGCCGAGTTCGAGGAGCGCGCCCGCGAGATCTTCAAGGATTGGGCCGCGATGAGCCCGGCGGAGAAGCGCGGCATCCGCGAGCATTTCGTGGCCGACGCCCCCCTGCCCCGGCCCACACCGGCTCAAGCCGTCTATCTCGACCATTACAACCGTATCACGCCGCAACTCGAGGATTTCATCGAGCACCACAATTTCTACGACCTGTTCCTGTTCGACCCCGAGGGCGAGCTGGCCTACACAGTGGTGCGCGAGGACGATTTCGGCCTCGACTATCACGACCCGTCCAACCCCTATTACGCGTCCGGCCTCGGCGAGGTCGCCCGCCAGGCGGAAGCGTTCGACATCCATGCGGGCGAGGAGCTGTCCACCGCCATCAGCGACTTCGCGCCCTACGCCCCGTCCGGCAACACGATGGAGGCCTTCATCGCCGAGCCGCTCCCTTACGAGGATGCGGGCGGGGACACGGAGAAGCTCGGCGTGCTCGCCATCCAGCTCTCCTTTGCCGAGCTCAACGAGATTCTCGAATACCGCTCCGGCCTCAAGGAGTCGGGCCGCACCCTGCTGGTGGGCGCGGACCGCATGATCCGCAACAATCCCGAAAAGCTGACCGAAGACGCCCACCTCGATCTGGACACGGAGGCCGTCAACGAGGCGCTCGCGGGCCGCACCTTCTTCGGCCAAAGCACGGGCGAGCGCGACCAGGCGGTCTATGTCGCGGCCCAGCCCCTCGATTTCCATGACCTGCGCTGGGCCGTGCTGACCGAAATGGACAAGGCCGAAGTTCTGGGACCCTTGCGCATCTATCTCTGGGTCTATTTCGCCGCCCTGCTCGGCATCGCGGTCACGGCATGGCTGATGTATCAGATCGTGCGCCTGCGCCGGTAGCCAGCGGACTTGCGGTTCGCGGGCTGCGGCGTTAGTCCCCCGGAACTTTACCCGCCCATCGACCGCAAGAGACCGACCATTTCCACTCCCAACGACACAACCGATTCCGACACCCAGATCGACGCCGCCATCGCGGAGCTGATCGCGCTCTACGACCAGCAGACCGCGCTGATGCAGGCACGCTTCGCCGCCTACTCCGCGGGCGAGATAGACAGCCTCGACGATGTCCACGCCGTCTATCCCGAGCTCAAGGTCCACATCCCGGCCGAAGAAGCCGTGATGACGTCCAATCTCGCTCTGGGCCGCGTCGCGCGCTCCCACGAGTTTTCCACGACCATCACGCGCCCGCGCCTGTTCGAGAACTATTTCCGCGACCAGCTGCGCGACATCATGCGGAAGTTCTCCGCCACGCTGGAAGTCGCGCTGTCCGACAGCCCCATCCCGGTGAACTTCGCGGTCGAGAGCGCCACGGCGCGCATGGACCTCGCCTCGCGCCAGGCCCTGCCGACCTATTTCTACACGCCAAATCTGGTCGCCACCAATGACCGCATCGTGGACGGCAAGCAGATTCTGGACCGCGACCGCGCCATGCCGCTGTCGCTGTTCACGGCCGAACGCACGGACTATTCGCTCTACCGCATCCGCCACTACACGGCGACCGATCCGGAAGACTTCCAGAACTACATCCTGTTCACCAACTATCAGCGCTATGTCGATGAATTCGTCGAGCACGCCTGCGCGGAAGTGAAGGCGGGCCGCGCCGACCGCCTTGTGGAGCCGGGCGGCCGGGTCACGCTCTGCGACGGCGAACCGAGCAAGAAACGCATCAAGAAGCTGCCGCAAATGCCCGCCTACCACATGGTCAAGCCGGACGGCACGGGCGTGACGCTGGTCAATATCGGCGTGGGCCCCTCCAACGCCAAGACCATTACCGACCACCTCGCCGTGCTGCGGCCGGATGTATGGCTGATGATCGGCCATTGCGGCGCGCTGCGCCGGACGCAGCGCCTCGGCGACTATGTGCTGGCCCACGCTTACCTGCGCCTCGACAACGTGCTCGACCACGTCCTGCCGCCGCACATCCCGCTGCCCACCCTCGCTGAAGTCCAGTTGGCGCTGACCAAGGCGGTCCAGGAGGTCAGCGGCGTGGAAGGCGACAAGCTCAAGGAGCTGCTGCGCACCGGCACGGTCGTCACGACGGATGACCGCAACTGGGAGCTCAATTTCGAGAACTACGCGCTCGACCTCAACGCGTCCCGCGCCATCGCCATCGACATGGAATCCGCCACCATCTCCGCCAATGGCTACCGCTACCGCGTGCCCTACGGCACGCTGCTCTGCGCGTCGGATCGCCCCTTGCACGGCGAGATCAAGCTGCCCGGCATGGCGGATGCCTTCTACCAGGAGCGCGTCGGCCAGCACCTGGAGATCGGCCTCAAGGCCATCGAGCTGCTGTCGGACGCCGCCGAAGCGAACACGCTGCATTCGCGCAAGTTGCGCAGCTTCGACGAGCCACTGTTCCGGTAGAGGGCCCTGCGCCCGGACCGGGCCGCGGACAGGCCGGCCAAGCCAGCCCGAGGCCGTTGGCCGGGCTTGAATGAGCCACTACTGGCGGCGCGCATGACTGCCGTCCTCCGATCGCTCCGATCGAGCCATCGCTCCGCCCGCACCGGCCAGCCAAACCCCGCCAATTTGCGCAAACATCGTCCGCGCAACAAAAAACCGGCCCCCTTTGCAGGGGACCGGCTGTTTTGCTGGCGCTGTGCCGTCTTCGTCTAGAAGGTGCGGTTCAGCGTCATGAAGACCGAGCGGCCGCGCAGGTCGTAGCCGATGCCGCCGGGAACGTTGCCCACTGGGGTGAAGCCGGCGTCCTGGTCGAGCAGCGGCGGCTGGCGGTCGAACGCGTTGTTCAGACCGACGACGATGCCCCAGTCATCTCCGCCCTGGTAGCGCACGGAGATGTCGTGGCGGAAGTAGTCGCCGATGTTCTGCACGACTGTGTCGGCCGAGGTCCTCAGGCCTGTCGCCGCGAAACGGCCATCTGCGTTGCGGTCGATGATCTCACCGGTGAAGCGGTTGATGTCGTTCTGCTCACCGATGTAGCGCACACCCCAGAACAGGCTGATGTCGTCCATGGCGATACGGAAGTTCGACGTACCGCGCCACTTGGCGAAGCCGTTGTCACCGATCGCGTCAGAAACATCGGAGTCGGGCAGAAGCTGCTGCTCACGCTCCGTCTGACGGGTGATGACCGTGTCGTTGGTGAATGTGAAGTTCTGGTCGAACGCGTCGAACTCATACACACCGCGCAGGTTGAAATCGATGCCCTTGGCACCGAAGCCGGCGAGGTTGAACGGCGTGTTGTTCACGAAGGACACGAAACCGGTGTCCGCGTCACGTCCCTGTGCATCACAGAACGGCTCGCTGGCGAAGTTTTCCGACGTGTAGCACGAGTTCAGGATGAAGCCCGCACCTGGCTCGTTGGGCGCGTCGTTGATCTCGATGTCGAAGTAGCTAACGCTGAACAGGAGATCGAACGCATCGGTGAAGGGCTGCTCGAACGTCACACCGGCCGTGAAGGCGTCGGAACGTTCTGGATCCAGCAGGACGTTACCGGTGCGCGACACTTCGATGCTCGGCGTGCCGTCAAGACCCAGCGCCGTCGGATCGACGCCTGCCCGGCGGCAGTTGTCGAGCAGGTTCGGCGTGTTGATGCGGCCCTGGTCGTTCTCGGGATCGTAGATCGTTTGCGGACCATCCGCAGTCTCGATGACTTCACGCGCTGCCAGAGGCACCACGCACGGGTCGGTGAAACCGCCGGCGAACGAGGTCTGGCCACCCAGGAACAGTTCGCGCGCACCCGGCGAACGGTAGGACGTGCCGTAGGTGGAGCGGAAGGTCAGCCAATCGACGGGGCTGTAGGAGCCCTTGATGGCGTAAACCGCTTCCGTGTCGTAGAATTCGTTGTCCACGACGCGGCCCGACAGGTTGACCGTCAGGTCGTCGAAACCGGGCCGGTCCGCCATGATCGGAATGTCCAGCTCGGCGAAGGCTTCGATCTGCGAGACCTGGCCGGCGGAGTTCCGGTCGGCGAAGAAGCCGGCTGCGCCGCCTTCCGCTGCGATCGTGTCCACACCGGAGTCCAGACCGTCGACGCGGTATTCGCCACCGATCACGGCCTGGATTTCACCAGCCGGGAGTTCGAAGACGGGGCCGGTGAAGTAGCCCGACAGGTTCACCTGGTCGACCGTGGTCGTGACCGTGCGCTCGCCTGCGAGATAGTCGAATTCGGCCTGTGTCGCGAATTGCGGGTTGGAGCCGTCATAGAGCGATGGTGCGAAGAAGTTCACCGGCACACAGGGTGTGACGCTGAAGAAGCCGAAGCGGTCGAAGCCCTGCACGCCGCAGACCGGCCCGTCGGCCGTGTTGCGGGTCGTGTTGAGCGTCAGCGACAGGCGGTCTTCCAGAACGACGGGACGCGCCGAATCACCCAGCGACTTGCTGTAGGAGCCGAAGGCTTCGTAGAACCAGTCGTCCAGGCCCGTGACTTCGCCCTCGATGCCGCCGACGAGGCGGTACTGGATCAGGTCGACATCGATGTCGGAGCGCTTGATCGGCGAGAAGACAACCGGAACGGCGTCAGCGCCGATGCGGCCGAGCGGGTTGAACGGGTTGTTGGCCGGAACGCCCGGGAAGAGCTGTCCGTGGAAGCCGTTGCGCACGCGCGTCTGGCTGTTGGCGAACTGCGCTTCGAAGAAGACGTTGCTGTCGTCCAGGCCGAGCGGGTTGAACTGGCGGTTGGCCGACAGATAGGCCGTCAGGGCTTCCGACTCGTTGAGCAGGTTGTCCTTGGCTTCCAGCGTGCCGGAACGGAAGTTCGGGTCGCGGCTGTTTTCGACATCGAAGAAGCCGGGGATGAGGCCCGATGGCGCGCCCGTGCCGAATGGCGAGGTGAAGGTGCGGAATTCGGCCGAACCGATCGCGCCGCCGCAATTGCGGAACTCTTCGCCTGTCGCGCTGTCGATCTCGAGGTCGAACGAGCAGAACTGGCCGTTGTCCGCGCGTTGGAAGCGGCGGTCTTCGAAGTTGAGCTCGTCCTGCATGCGGTATTCCACGGCGGCGACGAAGTTGCCGCGCTCGCCCGTGTCGCCCATCAGGGCGGTGATGCGGCGGGTGCCGCCACCGGGCTCGAACGGCTGGGTCACGGAGCCGTCGAGGCGGAAGCCGTCATACTCTTCGCGCAGGATCACGTTGATCACGCCGGCGATGGCGTCCGAACCATAGATCGAGGACGCGCCGTCCAGCAGCGTGTCGACGCGCTGCACGATGGAGGAGGGAACGAGGTTGAGGTCGGGCAGCGACGGCGCGCCTTCCACACCGGCGGGTGCGAGGCGGCGTCCATTGACCAGGACCAGCGTCCGGTCCTCGCCGAGGCCGCGCAGCGACACGTTGGACGCGCCGGGGCCGCCATTGGTGACGAACGAGCTGTTGATGTTGGTGTCGAGCTGCACGCCCGAGATCACGGTCTGCGACTTGATGATGTCGGCGGTCGAGGTCAGGCCGGCGTCGATCACGGTGTCGGCGGTGATGACCTGCAGGGGCGAGATCGACGAGAAGGTGTCGCGGCGGATGCGCGAACCAGTCGCGACGACCTCGTCGGTCTCTTCCTCGAACTCATCGTCGAGGAGCTGGATGTCGTCGAACTCGTTGTCCGTGTTGTCCTGGATGTTGTCGACCGTTGGCTGAGTCGCCTGGGCGAAGGCCGGAGCGGCAAAGCCCGCAGCCATGAGGCCGGCGATCATGGTCGATCCCAGCAGGTGTTTGGTTAGCTTGTCGTTCACAGTGAACCCCTTGAACATGATTATAACGGACGCACGTCCGCACTTGGCACCGCTTCAAAAGCAAATGCCGCCCCCGCTCAAGGGGCGTTATGGACAAAATGTCAGGATGAAAAGACGTTTCCGCTAAAGTGTTGCAATTTTGTCACCAGCGATCGGGAACCTTTTGCCGACTCCTGAAACCTACACAGCGTCATCTGCGCCGCAGGCGGCAATGTCATTGGACGGCCCCGGCGGGCTCGCCTATTGCCCTGACATCCCACTCGCCAGCCAGGAATCGCCAATCCCCATGAGCATCCCGTTCGTCAGATCGTTCGAGTTCGAATACGGCACCGCCGCGCAGCTGTCCCCGCTGGTGCGGCGCGTCGTGGCCAACAATCCCGGACCCTTCACCTTCACCGGTACGGGCGTGTTCATCATCGGCGCGGGCGAAAGCGTGTGCGTCATCGATCCCGGCCCGACCACGCCGGAGCATGTGGAGGCCATGGACCGCGCGCTGGACGGTCTCTCCGTGTCCCATGTGCTCGTCACCCACCACCATATCGACCACAGCCCGCTCGCCGCGCCGCTCGCCGCGAAGCACGGCTGCAAGGTCTACGGCTTCGGTCTGCAACCCGAACCGCCCCAGGGCGGCGAAGTCCGGCTGGAAGCGGGCGACGATTTGTCCTTCCGCCCCGATGTCGAGATCCGGGACGGCGCCGTGTTCGAGGGACCGGACTGGACCATCGACACCTTCCACACGCCCGGCCACACCTCCAACCATCTCTGCTTCGGTCTGCGCGAGGAGAACACGCTGTTCTCCGGCGACCACATCATGGGCTGGAGCACGTCGGTCGTCTCGCCGCCCGACGGCGACATGGGCGACTACCTCGCGAGCCTGCGCCGCATCCTCGCGGAAGATTTCGACATCATCCGCCCCACCCACGGCCCCGCCATCACGGAGGTCGAGCCGTTTGTCTCCGCCTATATCGAGCACCGCATGCGCCGTGAGCGCCAGATCGCGGGCGCGCTGGAGGACGGGCTGACCCGGATCGGCGACATCGTGGCCGAGCTCTACAAGGACGTCGACAAACGCCTCCACCCCGCGGCCGCGCACAGCGTGCTGAGCCACATCATACACATGCGCAAGACAGGGCGCGTCGTCGCGGACGGCCCCGACGGGCTGCGGCAGAGCTACAGGCTGGCGGCCTGATAACTGTCCCCGGCCCTCGCGGCCGGGGCCTTTCACGACTTCAAGCGGAAGGCTGCGTCAGCCACCCTACTCGCTCATCGCATCGAGAAACTCCTGCAACCGCGCGGCATTCTTGCCCAGATCGCTGCCGCCGATCCGGCTGACCGAGCGCGCATCGACCC
>JAHDEU010000011.1 GCA_020628635.1 Hellea sp.
TAGTCGGGCTGTCGCCCGGCTTTTTTGTGCCGGTCACCCCTCCGACCTCGCCGCGCTGCGCTTGCGAGCCCACCTCCCCTTTCCGGGGAGGAAATTAAAAAGATAAGTGAGACGCTCCTCCCCCTTTAGGGAGAGGTGCCCGTGAGGGCGGATGGGGCTCTGTCGGGGAAGGCCGGAGCTCAACGAGAGAGCCCCCTCCGTCACTGAACCGCTGTCGCAGTCCATCGCCACCTCCCCCTGAAGGGGGAGGAACGAGAAGCACTTTATCTTGATTTCCTCCCCGGAAAGGGGAGGTGGCCAGCAAGCGCGTTAGCGCTTGAGGGTCGGAGGGGTGACGACAAGATCAGCCGCGCGCAGCGCGCCCACGATAGCCGCGCCCACTATAGTCCTATGTTCAACGCCACACCGGGCCGCGCTGGCGTCGCGCGGGCGGTCATCTTGCCGCGTCGCGGCAAACCCTACCGGGAAGATGACCGGTAGGAGAGATCGAGACTAGGACGAACTCCTGAGTCCCAGCGTCATATCCGCGATCTGCGCCTCGATCTCGTCATCCGACAGATCATCGGCAAAACCCGTCAGCGCGCCCGGCGTCATGCCGGCGGGAGCGGCCGGCGCGATGTCCGGCTGCGCCGCCGGGGCCTGCTGTTGGCGCACCATCTGCTGCTGGTTCAGCGCGGCGGCCACATCCCGGTAGCGGCGGTCGAAGTCGGTCACGCTTTGCTGCGCCTCGATCAGGCGGGTTCCGGCCTCGTCCAGCTGGAAGCTCTGCGTTTCGACGATTGATTCGAGGCGCTCGCGCTCCAGATCCTGCGCGGTGCGGATCTTGCGCAGCTCCTGGACGTCTCTTGCCGCATTGCGCACGATCTCGTCCTTGATCTCCAGCTGCTTGCGCAGCTCGTCCACCTGCGCCTTGAGCGCGCTCATCTCGTCCTCGCGGGCGATGACGGTGAACTCAGACTGGGTCTTGAAGTTGCGGATATCCTCGTGAAGGCTGACCATCTCGCCCTTCATCTGGTTGTTGGCGCGCTGCGCGTGGTCGAGCGCATTGCGCAGTTCGATGTTTTCGCTGCCGAGACCTTCGGCCTGTGCGCGGAAGTCGATCGTGTCCTGGCGCAGGCTGTCCATCATCTTGGTGGTTTCCAGCGTCTGCGTGGTGCGGGCGTCGATTTCGGCGGTCAGGTCGGTGACCTTGGCGCGCAGCACCTCGTTTTCGCGGCGTTCCACATCGAGCGACGTCTTGGAACGCTCGGCGGCGAGAGCGTGCTTGTCGCTCTGCTGGCGGGTGGAGGCGAGCACGCGCTCATAGTCCTGCAGCGACTTCTGCGCGACGCTCATCTTGGAGTGGAGCTGCTCCAGCACGGAGGTGCGCTCGGCGAGGCGGCGGCGGTGATCGTCGAGATCGGCGCGCATGACGTCCAGCTTGCGCTTGGCGTCGTCGATCTCGCTCTCGAGAGTCCTGTTGCGCGCCTTGAGGCGGCGGTTCTCCGGCTCCAGCCGGTTGAGCATGGAAAAGTCGAGCTCGGCCCGCTCCACGAAGCCCGTCAGGTTCTCGATGCGCTTCTGCGCGCGGCGGTAGAGCTCCTCGCCCGACTGGATGTCGGATGCGATGCGCGCCACGTCGAGCCGCATGGTGGACAGGTCCGCGCGGCCGTCGCGCGCGGGCGCAGGCGGCACGTTGAAGGTGAAGTCGTCCGCGGCGATGGCGGCCGCATCCATGCGGGTGGCCTCTGCTGTGGGTGCAGGCGTTGGTGCCGTGTTTGCCGTGGCTGTGGCTGTGGCTTTAGCTGTGGTGGGAGCGGAGACATCGTCCGTAAGACCGGCGAAATCGCTCAGCAATGCGTCCACATCGACGTCGATCTTGCCCGGCGTGGCATCCACGGTGTGCAGGCCGTCCAGCTCGGCTGACAGGTCCATTTCCTGGTAGCGCTTCAGGTCCTCATTGACGAAAGCGCGGTCGCCAATGCCGGGCCTGTCCGCGCTTTCGGCAGCGCTGCTGGTTTCGCTTTCCAGTTGCGCCCACGCTTCGTCCAGATCGGCCGTCATGCCCGGCGCGGATTTGGCCGCACCGGCCTGCGCCGCGCCGTTCTTTGCCGCAGCGCCCTTGGCCTGCGCCGCATTCGTCTTGCGTTTGAAAAATGCCATCAACGCCACTCACCAATCTGCAGGAAGCCGAAGCCCCATGAAAGGGTCGCGCAAAGCGCCAGGACCCCCATCCCGATGTTCGCGCTATGCGAGCATGGTTAATGGGGCGTTAAGGGTGGTTAACGACTGGCAGCGGCGCGCGCGTTTCTGTAACTGGTGCGCAAACGTAAGGGACCGACCGCCAATGATCGCATTCACTTTTCCGGGCCAGGGCAGCCAGTTCGTCGGCATGGGCCATGCCCTGGCCGAAGCCAGCCCGGCTGCGCGCGCCGTTTTCGACCGCGTGGATGCGGCGCTCGGAGAGAAGCTGTCGGAGCTGATGTGGTCGGGCGACGCGGACGAGCTGACCCTGACCGCCAACACCCAGCCCGCGCTCATGGCCTGCGGCATGGCGGCGATGGCGGCCCTGGAAGAGATGCACGGGATCACGGTGACCGACGCGCAGTTCGTGGCCGGGCACAGCCTGGGCGAATACACGGCGCTCTGCGCGGCGGGTTCGATCAGTCTGGAGGACACGGCCCGCCTGCTGCGCATTCGCGGCAATGCCATGCAATCGGCCGTGCCGGCCGGCAAGGGCGCCATGGCCGCGCTGCTCGGCGCGAGCTTCGAGCAGGCGGAAGCCGTGGTGGCGAGCGGATGCGAGGCCGGCGACTGCCAGATCGCAAACGACAACGCGCCGGGCCAGATCGTGATCAGCGGCGAAAAGCAGGCCGTGGAAGAAGCGGCCGCATCCGCCAAGGGCCACGGTGTCAAGAAGGCCGTCATCCTGCCCGTGTCCGCGCCCTTCCACTGCTCCCTCATGCAACCTGCCGCCGATGCCATGGCGGAAGCGTTGGAAAGCGTGGAGATCAGCGCGCCGTCCGTCACCTTCATCAACAATGTGCAAGCCGCGCCCGTGTCCGATCCGGTCCAGATCCGTACCGACCTCGTCACCCAGGTCACGGGCCGCGTGCGCTGGCGCGAGTCCATGCAGCTGATGTTTGACGAGGGCGCGCGGACATTTGCGGAGCCGGGCTGCGGCAAGGTGCTGTCCGTCATGATGCGCCGCGCGCTGAAGGAGGCGACGGGTGTCCCGCTGGACACGCCGGAGGCTCTGGCGGCGTTTGCGGAGATGATTGAGATATAGACGTCGTCCCCGGGTTTATCCCGGGGCCTTTTGAAACCAGGTCCCTTACCGAGGGCGGCCCCGGGACGAGCCCGGGGACAACGACATATATGATAGGAATCTTATGTTCTCACTCCAAGGAAAACGCGCCCTCGTCACCGGCGCCACAGGTGGTCTCGGCGGAGCCATCGCGCGCAAGCTGCATGCGGCCGGCGCATCGGTCGCCTTGTCCGGAACGCGCGCGCATGTGCTCGAAGAGCTCGCCGCGGAACTCGGCGAGCGCACGGCCGTCACGCCTGCCAACCTTTCCGACGCCGACTCGGTCGATGCGCTGCCGAAGCAGGCGGCCGACGCGCTGGGTGGGGGCATCGACATACTGGTCGCCAATGCGGGCATCACGCGCGACGGGCTGCTCATGCGGATGAAGCCGGAGGACTTCCACGACGTCATCAAGATCAATCTGGAAAGCTATTTCCGGCTGTCCAAGGCCTGTCTGCGCCCGATGATGAAAGCGCGGTCTGGCCGCATCATCGGCATCACCTCGGTCGTCGGCGTGACGGGCAATCCGGGGCAGACCAACTACGCGGCCTCCAAGGCGGGCATGATCGGCTTTTCCAAGGCGCTCGCCCAGGAAGTCGCCACGCGCGGCGTGACGGTCAACTGCATCGCGCCGGGCTTCATCACCTCGCCCATGACGGATGAGCTGAACGAGGCGCAGCGCGAGGCGACGCTGTCGCGAATCCCCGCCGCGCGGCTCGGCACGGGCGACGACATCGCGGCGGCTGCGCTCTATCTGGCGTCCGATGAGGCCAATTACGTCACGGGGCAAACCCTGCATGTGAATGGCGGTATGGCCATGATTTGATTGAGGTTTCGGGCTGCTGCCCGAACTGTTAAATCTGCGACATTCTGACGGGTGTTTGGGTGGCGCGCGCGGGCCCGCTATGCTAATCCGCGCGGAGCAAAGTGGGGGGCTGGGGTTGTTTTGTGCCGCCCACCTCCCAAACTGTGCCAAAGACACGCCGGGCAGTCCGGCGGAAAGTTAAGGAAAATCTATGTCTGACGTTATGGCTCGCGTGAAGAAGATGGTCATCGAGCATCTCGACGCCGAAGAGGACAAAGTCACGGAAAACGCCCACTTCATCGACGATCTGGGCGCGGACTCGCTCGACAATGTCGAGTTGGTGATGGCGTTCGAGGAAGAGTTCGACATCGAAATTCCGGATGATGCCGCCGAGCACATCCAGACGGTCGGCGACGCCGTGAAGTTCATTTCCGAGAAAGTCGGCTAAGGCTTGATCGCATGACACGTCGGGTCGTCGTCACGGGCCTGGGCCTGGTCACGCCCGTCGGATGCGGGGTCGAACCCGCCTGGAAAAATCTGCTGAGCGGGCGCTCCGGTGCCCGCCGCATCACCTCTTTTCCGACCGAGGACCTCGCCTGCAAGATCGCAGCCCAGGTTCCGCGCCTCGCCGAGTTCCCGGACCGCGACGACGCTTTCGACCCCGAAGACCTGATGAGCCGCCGCGACGCCAAGCGTCTCGACGACTTCATTCTCTACTCCATTGCCGCCGCCGACGAGGCGCTCGCCGATGCGGGCTGGAAGCCGTCCGAGCTCGGCGAGGAGGCGCAGCACCGCACGGGCGTCATGATGGGCTCCGGTATTGGCGGGCTGCAGACGACCTATGAGGCGTCGATCACGCTCCACGAAAAAGGCCCGCGCCGCCTGTCGCCCTTTGTGATCCCGGCCATGCTGATCAATCTGGCCTCGGGCCAGGTCTCGATCCGCCACGGGCTCAAAGGCCCCAACCACGCCGTGGTCACCGCCTGTGCGACCGGCGCCCACGCCATCGGCGATGCGGGTCGCCTGATCAAATATGGCGACGCGGACGTCATGGTCGCGGGCGGCGGGGAAGCCGCGATCAACCGCCTCGGCATTGCCAGCTTTGTCGCCTGCCGCGCCATGACGACCGCGTTCAACGACACGCCGGAGAAAGCGTCCCGGCCCTATGATGTGGACCGCGACGGCTTCCTGATGGGCGAGGGCGCGGGTGCTGTGGTGCTGGAGGAATACGAACACGCCAAGGCCCGCGGCGCGACCATCTATGCCGAACTGGTCGGCTACGGGCTGAGTGGCGATGCCTATCACATCACCAGCCCCGCGCCGGAAGGCGAGGGCGGTTTCCGCGCCATGCAGGTCGCACTCGGCAATAGCGGGCTGAGCGCGACCGACATCGGCTATGTCAACGCCCACGGCACCTCCACGCCTATGGGCGACGAGCTGGAGGTCAAAGCCGTCGAACGCCTGCTCAGCGATCATGCGGGCGACGTGCTGATGAGCAGCACCAAATCCGCCACCGGCCACCTGCTCGGCGCGGCCGGCGCGATCGAGAGCATCTTTTCCATCCTCGCGCTGCGCGACGGCATGGCCCCGCCGACGCTCAACCTCGACAATCCGTCGCTCGAGACCGCGCTCGACCTCGTCCCGCACACGGCCAAGCCGTTCGAGGCCGTCGCAGCCATGTCCAACAGCTTCGGCTTCGGCGGCACCAATGCGGCCGTCATTTTCGCCAAACCGGATAGGTGAGCGACCCGCGCGACGACCTCGCCGCTGCCAAGGCCGAAAACAACCGCAAGAATCGCGGCGTGCTCATCCTGCTGGCTATCGGTGGCTTGCTGACGATCGGGCTTGGCCTTACGGTCATTGGCTATAGCTGGCTGAACTGGGAGTATGAGCGGGAGCGGGACACGTCGGATGCTGGCGTGACCTTCACGGTTCCGCGCGGTGCGGGCCTCGTCACCATCGCCAACGCGCTGGAGCGTGATGGTTTCATCGACAACGCCCAGCTGTTCCGCCTCGTCACGCAGATGCGCGGCAATGCGGGAAATTTCAAAGCGGGCGAATTCCTGCTGACACCCGGTGACAGCTATGCCGATATCTATGACGGCCTCGCCAATGGCCGCCCGGTCGAATACCCCTTCACCGCACCTGAAGGCACGACATCCGCCCAGATCGTGCGCGCGCTGGACGCTGTCCCCGAGCTGGTCGATGACGACCCGGCTGTTCCGCCTGAAGGCTCGCTCCTGCCCGACACCTACAACTTCGCGCGCGGCACCAAGCACTCCGCCGTGCTGGCGCGCATGGCGGCCGCGCAGGACGCGCTGATGGACGAGCTCTGGCCCGCCCGCGACCCCGACATTCCGGTCAAGACGCGGGAAGAGGCCATCATCCTCGCGAGCGTCGTGGAAAAGGAAACCGGCATCGGCATGGAGCGCGGCGAGGTGGCGGGCGTGTTCACCAACCGGCTGCGCCGCGGCATGCGGCTGCAATCGGACCCGACCATCATCTACGGCGTGTCGCGCGGCGAAATCCTGCGCGGGCGCGACGGCAAGCAGCGGCGCATCTACCGTTCCGAAATCGACCGCAAGACGGACTGGAACACCTACCAGATCGACGGCCTGCCGAAGACGCCGATCTGCAATCCGGGCGCGGACGCCATTCGCGCCGTGCTCAACCCGGCGGAGACCGACGCGCTCTATTTCGTCGCGGACGGCACGGGCGGGCATGTGTTTTCGCGCACGCTGGCAGAGCACCAGCGCGCGGTCGATCGGTGGCGCAAGATACAAAGGGAAAGGGGTCTGCGATGAGTGATCTGGACGAGCTGAAGAGCCAGCGGCGCGGCGTGATGTTCGTGCTCTCCAGCCCGTCGGGCGCGGGCAAGACCACCATGACCCGCCGCCTGCTGGCCCAGGACCCGGCCATTGCGATGAGCGTGTCGGTCACCACCCGCCAGCCCCGCCCCGGCGAGCGCGACGGCGAGGACTACTATTTCATCACCAAGGACCGCTTTGCGGAACTGGAAGCGGACGGACAGCTGCTGGAGCACGCCCGCGTGTTCGACAATTATTACGGCACCCCGCGCGGACCCGTCGAGGAGGCGCTGAGCCAAGGCAAGGACATCGTCTTCGACATTGACTGGCAGGGCGCGCAGCAACTCGCCGAAGCGTCCGCCGATGATCTGGTGAAGATCTTCATTCTGCCGCCCAACATGCGCGAATTGGAGCAACGCCTGCGCACCCGCGCGCAGGACAGCGACGAGGTCATCGCCAAGCGCATGAGCAAGTCCGAGGCGGAGATCAGCCATTGGGCGGAATATGACTATGTGCTGGTCAACGAGAATATCGACCGGGCGATGGGAGAGCTGCTGAGCATTGTGACGGCGGAGCGGATGCGGCGGAAGCGGCAGCCCTGGCTGAGCGCGTTCGTGAAGCGACTTGTGAGGTGATTATAGGGTCCGGGGGACCCAATAATCACCGAACCGCGCGTCCGCGCGGCAAAAGACTCGTCTGAGCTATCGGGTGAGGGCGTTGTGGGTGTGGCGAGCCAAGTCAGCATTATCGAGCCTCGACAGCCCGGTATCCCCTCTCCCCTCTGGGGACGCGGAGTGTCCGCGAAATGTCCGGGGGACATTTTGCAACGCAGCGCCGCGCGCAAGGCGCGAGGTTGGAGAGGGGACGAAACAAGAGTGCCGCGCGCAGCGCGCCCTTCTCTGCCTGAGGTGCGAGCCGATAGATCGGACCATGGGCAGGCCGATCAAGTCGGCCTGAGGCGGGTTTTGGTTTGGGAGAGACTCCTGGAACTAAGAATTATCCCACTCTCGCCGGCTTGACCGGCGAGCCCATGGCCAGGTCTGTCGAGATACATCCACGGTCCGGCGGTGCGCAAAGCCCACGTCTGGCGGGCATCACGACAATCGCATCCCCACCCTCTCCCTCTCTGCCATCTTTCTCACACCCACCCCAAGGCACGGGAGAGCGCGTAGCTCTCGGCTTTGGTGGGACCTGTGGTTCGGGCCATCGCGCTCGGGCGGACCCTGCTATTCTACGCGGCAGGGCGCGCCCGGCGGGCATGATCCGTCCGGTCAGGCGACTGAGTGTGATACGAGTGCAGCGGTAAGGCCCGTTTGCATGCGCCGCCAGTCGTCCGGGGATCACGCACAGCCATCGAAAGTGGTCTGTGCCTCTGCTTCCCACCGTGCGTGCGCCTATTGCAGGCCGTGCGGGGCCGGGCGGGGAGACCCGCATGGACCACGGGTGCGCGGACGTCTGTCTGTCGTGAAACGGTAACTTCCAAGTCCCATCCGACGATGGGCAACGTCCGCGCCCGTGCCAACTAGCAGGAGGCCAAGGCAAGGAAACACTCGGTCGGACCCGCGATGGCCGATAGGACGTGGGCGCGTGGGTGAAAACATAATGGGAGAAGAGGGACGACGCTTGAAGACATTCGCTGGCCAGAACTCCTCCCCTCTCAGGGGTTTGCGCCAAAGCGGGCTCGCGGCCCGCGACGCGCATGGTCGCCGCGAGCGCAGCGAGTGGGTGACGGAGGGGTAAGGTGTCTCGTGTTTCGACCTGAGTGACCTTACCCCTCCGACCTTCGCTGCGCTCGGCCACCTCCCCTCAAAGGGGAGGAGTTTGAAAGAGGTTTACTCGTACCATCCCTCATCCCGGGCTGGACCCGGGATCCATCACCGGACGTCGAAGCTGGCCCCAACGGGAGATCGACCCCGGGTCAAGCCCAGGGTGAGGAATAGCACATAGGATGCGCGCAGCGTGAGCCCGGATCGAGAATTGAACAAGTCGGCGACGCACAGCCCCCGCCCCCTAATTCACCACCTGCGTCGAGCCGCCATAGTCCGCGATGCCGAACTCCGGCACGCTCATCACGGTTCCGGCGTTCGGCCCGTCCACGACGCGCACGATCGACCGCCCGTCGGCCTGGGTCTGCAGGGTCTGCACGGGTTCGCCGTCCACCACCGCGTCGGGTTTCGCGCCCTCCTGCACGATCACGCCGGACTCCAGCCCGTCGGCGATGGCGTCGATGATGAAGGCCTGGGCCTCGGCGAGGGTTTCGGCGATCAGCGTGTCGCCGCCATCCGCGCCCACCCACTGCTCCACGCCGAGCACCATGCGCTCCATCTTGCCGAACTCGTCATCGCCCGCCTTCTCGAGGCTCTTGGCGTAGAGAGAGTCGGCCTTGGCGATGGCCTTGTCGCGCTTCTTGAGCGCGCGGCGCTGGCGTTTTTCGGAGGCATCGCCCGCAATGGCGGCCTGGTAGGCGTCCTCGGCGCGCTTGTGCTGGGCCGCGCGTTCGACATCCAGCGCTGCCACGAGTCGCGCGCGCATGTCCTCGCGCAGCTCCTCTTCGGGCAGGTCTCCCGTGTCGGGCAGGGCGATGGGATCGGAATGATAGACATAGGACCCGGCGAAGCGGCGCTTGCGCAGCAGGCGTTTGCGGGCCTTGTCGAGGCGGCGTTGCTCCCGGCGCAGGTCGTATGTGCCGAAGCCCTCGCGGGCCAGCTGCAGGCGCTTATTGGCATTCTCCAGCTGTTCGACATATCGGATCAGGTCGCTGTGGCGCAGGTTGGACCGCACGCGCACGGCCGTGCCGTCCGTGGCGATGGTGTAGTCCGTCGTCAGCACATAGGCGTCCTCGGGCAGGTCGCGGGCGCGTTCGATCGTGCGCACATCCACATCGGCCTCGATGTCGTCGAGCTGTGCCTCCAACCCTTCGGCGAGGTTCTCGTCCAGCTCGCCCATGTCCACGCCGGCATTGATGGCGCGGGCCGTGCGCGCGGCGCGGCCCTTGGGGGCGGCGTCCAGCGCGACGATGGCGCCGACCGCGCCGATCACGGTGACCGGCCCGCCGAGATTGGACAGCTCCGCCACGGGCCCGGCCATCGGGTTGTGGGTGATCGACGTCCAGCCCGCGCCGACGCCTTCCGTGTTGGCGGCGACCACGATGGTCGGCCCGCCGAATTCGGACGCGCCCTCGCCGCTGGCCTGCATGGAGGCCGGAGCGCCCGTGCTGGGCGTCACGGCGCGCGCCTGGGTCTCGAATGCAGGAGCGTCGGGTATCGGTCTGTTGGCGGGCGAGGTGGCCGTCGAGGCGCAGGCCCCGAGCAGGCAGGCGCCCATCAGGGTCGCGATGATGGTTCCAGTCGGGGCACGTCGCATGTCGGTCTCCACAAAACCTCTCTCAGGTCAGGTTTTGCGAGCGCGCGGCCATGCGTCAAGCCCGCAGCGCGGTAACATTGTCGTGGCTTAAAGGCGCAGGGCATGACGGGTGCGACGGAACGTCCGGGCGGTCCGAGCGTCTAGTGGGCATGAGCGACACGTCAGACCACAGCGCGGGCGACATCATCGACCGCAAGCACAGCCTCTTCACCTATGTCTGCTGGGCGCTGCTGGCAGGCGCGGCTGGGGTCGGGCTGTGGACGGGCAATTGGAACATGGTCTTCCTCGCGGGCGTGGTCTTCGCGCTGACGCTGCTGCCGTTCTTCTTCGAGAGCTGGGCCGATCTGCGCCTGCCCAAATCGTTCATCGCCGCGGTCACGGTCTTCATTGTCGGCACGATCTTCCTGGGCGAAGTCGGGGATTTCTACGAGCGCTTCTGGTGGTGGGACGTGGTGATGCATACGGGTTCGGCCATCGGGTTCGCCATGATCGGCACGGTCATCATGCTGATCTTCGTGCGCGGCGACCGGCTCTCCGCGCCGCCATTCCTGCTGGCGCTCATGGCCTTTTCATTCGCCGTGGCGCTGGGCGCGCTGTGGGAGATATTCGAGTTCGCCATGGATCAATGGTTCGGGCTGAACATGCAGAAGTCCGGCCTGGTCGACACCATGTCCGACCTGATCGTGGACAGCATCGGCGCGATGATCGGGGCGGGTGCGGGCTACTGGTATCTGAAGCGCGGCGGCACGGGTTTCCTGCCGCTGACGATCGACAAATTCGTGCGGGACAATCCGCATGTGTTCGAAGACACCAAAGCTTAGCGGGCCTCGACGAGGCGGTGAAAGGCGCTCACGGGCAGCGTCTCGGGCCGGGCCGTCGGCTCCACTCCGGCGCGCTCCAGCCAGTCGGCGAGGGTGAGATCGTGGCGCTTGGCATAGGGCTTGAGCGAGGCGCGGATCATCTTGCGGCGCTGTCCGAAACAGGCCTGTGTCAGCTCGCCCAGCGCCTTCAACTCCGTGAACGGCTGCTCCAGAGGGTCGAGCACGACGACCGCGCTATCCACCTTGGGCGGCGGGGTGAAGAGGCGGGCCGGGACCTCCACCGCGATGCGGGTGCTCGCCACGCTCTGGCACAGCACGGCGAGGCGGCCATAGGCACTCTCGCCTGGCTGCGCGCAGATGCGCTCGGCGACTTCGAGCTGGAACATCAGGACCAACTGCTCCCAGAAGCGCGGCTGCGTCGTGACCCAATCGACCAGCATCTTGGTCCCGACATTGTACGGCAGGTTGGACACGATCTTGCGCGGGGCGGGCAGGGCTTCGGCGATGTCTAGGCGCAGCGCGTCGCCGTGATGCACAGTCAGTTTGCCGGATGCGCGCGCGATGTCGTCCAGCGGCGGGAAGAAGCGCGCGTCCATCTCGATGGCGAGCACGGACTCCGCGCCCTCCAGCAGCAGGGCGCGTGTCAGCCCTCCCGGACCGGGGCCGACTTCGGCGACGTGGTGTCCCGCCAGCGGCTTTGCGAGCCGGGCGATGCTGCGCGTGAGGTTGAGGTCCAGCAAGAAGTGCTGGCCCAGCGACTTGTCCGCGCGCAGGCCGTGAATGGCGACGGTTTCAGTGAGGGTGGGAAGCTTATCCAGCACGGTGATGCGCAATCTCTCTGGCAACCCGCAGTGCTTCGATGAGCGAGTCCGGCCGCGCAATGCCCTGGCCCGCAATGCCGAAGGCGGTGCCGTGGTCGGGGCTGGTCCGCACGATGGGCAGGCCCAACGTGACATTGACGCCGCGATGGAAGTCCAGCGTCTTGACCGGGATCAGGCCCTGGTCGTGATACATGGCCAGCACGCCGTCGTAGGTCTGGCGCGCTTCCGCGTGGAACAGCGTGTCGGCGGGCAGGGCGTCGGTGACGTCGTGGCCTTCCGCGCGCAGCAGGCGGCAGACCGGATCGATGATGTCGCGCTCCTCACTGCCCAGCGCGCCGTTCTCGCCCGCGTGAGGGTTCAGGCCGCAGACCGCGAGGCGCGGGTGCTCCAGCCCGAAGTCCACGCGCAAGGCTCCGAGCAGGGTGCGGGCAGCGGAGAGCACGGCGTCCGATGTCAGAGCGGACTTCGTCTCGGACAGCGGGATGTGGATCGTCGCCAGCGCCACGCGCAGCGGCGCGCGCTCGCCGTCCGGGGCCGTGAGCATCATGACGGGGCCGGGCGGGTAGGGCGGCGCGACACCCTCGCACAGCGTGCCGAGATATTCCGTATGGCCGGGAAAGGAGAAGCCCGCGCGGTAGAGCACGTCCTTGGCGATGGGATTGGTGACGACGGCAGCGGCTTCGCCAGCCAGCGCGAGCCGGACAGCCGTGGAAATGCTGCCCGTGATGGCGTCGGCGTGCATCGTGTCAGGCTGGCCGGGCACGGCGCGGGAACCTTCGATGGGCAGGATGGGAAGCGTGTCGGGGAATGCGTCCGGAGCCTGCGAGAGACTGTCGATGACTGCAACCGGGTGTTCGGCCCGGGACACGGACCGCATTACGGCAGGCGGGGCGATGACGGCGAACGCCTTGTCGCCGTCGCCGCGCAGCCGTTCCCACGCCTTCCAGGTGATCTCCGGCCCGATCCCGGCCGGATCCCCCATTGTCAGAGCGAGAGGGGCAAGGGCGAGCGGTGCCCGCCCGGAGGCCACGGCTAGGACCGAACGGTGATGGTCGCCTTGCGGCGGAGATCGCGCAGGTGGCGGCGAGAGGCCTGGGCCAGCTGCGTGTTCATCAGGCGGTTCTCGATCTCGTCGCGGGTCGGGATTTCGCTGCCCGTCGTGGTCCGGTCGCAGACCATGATGGAGGTCGCGCCATTGGGCCGTTCGACCGGGCTGGACAGCTGGCCGATCTCGACCGTGCTGATCTTCTCCAGCAGCAGCTCGTTCATTTCGGACGCCTTGAGCTCGCCCATATCGGCCGTGCTGACGCCGTCCATGGCTTCGACTTCGTCCTCGACCGTGTCGCAACCGACCAGCTTGCCCTGCAGCGCGACCAGCTGGTCCACGGCGCCGTCACCCTCGATGGTCACCTGGCGCAGGTCGTAGAGCGTGTCGGATGTGGAGATTTTCTTCTCCATCAACGCCACGACGTAAACGCCGCCCGGCACCACGATGGGCTCGCTCACCTCATTGGTATCGAGAAGATCGAGCACGGCGTCGATCTCGGGCCGCATTTCGCCCTTCTTGACCCAGCCGATGTCGCCGCCGGCCGCAGCGGACGGCGCCGACGAAAATTGCTGGGCGAGCAGCGGAAAGGGCGCGCCTTGCGCGACCTGCGCGATCATCGCCTGCGCGCCTTGCATGGCGCCTTCCGCGCCGCCGATCTCCGGCGTGGCCTCGATGTAGATCTCGGCAACCCGGTAGGAGGGCTTGGACGCATTGGCGGTCAGGCGGCTCAGCGTTTCGTCGATGACCGAGTCGGATATGCGGATGCGCGAGCCGAACAGGCCATTGGTCAGCCGCTGCCACGCCACGTCCGAGCGCTGCTGGTCGCGCAGCGTTTCGATCGACACGCCGGCCGAGGCGAGGCGCTGCACCACGTCCTGCGGGTCGAGGCCGTTGCGGCTGATGAGGCGCGCGACGGCCTGGTTCACGTCGCGGTCGTCCACGGTCAGGTCGTAGCGCTCGGCCTCCTGCATCTGCAGGTGCTCATCGACGAGGTTGCGCAGCGCGGTGTTCTGCACGCGGATCAGTGATTCTTCGGTCCGCTCCACGCCGGTCGTGGCCAGCATGAACATGATGCGCTGGTTCAGATCGTGGCTGGTGATGATGTCATTGTTCACGACCGCCGCAATGGAATGCGCGCCGGGCGACAGCTCGGCCTGCTGGGCGAGTGCCGCCGTGCCCGAAAGCGCAGTCGTGGCGGCCAGAGTGGCGATGGTCAGAAAGCGGCGAACCGTCATGTCTCGTCCTTGTCGCAAGATGCGGAATGGGCCGGTTCATAGCCGCTCCGATATGGCGCGGCAATGAATGGCCTGAGTCTGTGGCCCCGATATAGGACGCCGGGTGGCGCGATAGGCTTAACAATCGGTCATCACGCAGTGCGTGACTACCCGTCCTCGATCCGCGCCAAGTGAGCCACGCCCAGCGCGAGCACGACGAGAGGCACGGACCAGGCGGCGAGGAAAACCGGCACGATGGCGACCGAGCCGAACGCGCCGACCATGCTGTCCGCGAAGAACACGCCAAAGCCCAGCGCCGCGCCGGTGATGAGCAGGCGCAGCGTGCCGCCCTCCCGTGCCAGGCTCATCGACACGCCTGCCGCGATGAACGCCATGGCGATCAGCATGACGGGCAGGGATAGCAGCCGGTTGAACTGCAGCCGCAATCCTTGCGCGGAAAAGCCCGCTTCCTCGGTCTCGGCAATGGTCCGCGGCAGGTTCCAGAAGGCCGTTCGCTCCGCGCCGGAAGCCTGCTTGGCAAGCGTTTCCACGTCGATGGTCGTGGGCAGGGAGATGGCGGCATGGCGCTCGGTCGGCTCGCCGGTCGCGTTCTCGACAACGTTTTCCAGCTGCCAATAGCCTTGCGTGACGAGCTGCGCGGTCTCGGCATCGAAGCGGCGTTCGAACACGGTGCGGCCGTCGGGATCGACGCGCAGGATCAGGAACTCCGCATCGACCAGCGTGCGCGAATTCAGGTCCAGCGAGGCGGCGTGGATGACGCGCTGCTCGCCCTCGCGGCCCTCCCGCAGCCATACCTCGTCGTCAAAGAGCCGCGGCCCCTCGCCCAGCCATTCGGCCGAGAGCGTTTCGAACACATCATAGGCACGGCTCGCCAGCGGGTTGAACAGCACGGCCCACACCAGCCCGAGCCCGCCCGCCAGCCAGATGGCGGGACGGATGATGGACCACGCGCTCTGGCCGGATGCGCGCATCACGATCAGTTCCGAGCGGCGGTTCATGCCGTTGATCGCGCCCATCACGCCGAACAGCACGACAAAGGGAATGGTCTGCTCGATCAGGGACGGCGTTTCCAGCGCGGTCAGGATCAACAGCTTGCCGGAGCCGATATCGACGGCCGAGCCGAGGTCGCGGTTGGCCTCCACGAAATCGACCAGCATGATGATGCCCGTCACCACGACGAAGGCCACCAGCAGGGACAGCGCCGTGCGGCGCAGGATATATCGGAAGAGCTGGCGCGGCATCAGCGTGCCGCCATGGCGGCGAGCCCGGCCTCATAGGCGGCGGCCGCGCGCTTGCGTCCGCGCCGCGCGACCTTGCGGCGGCGCATCAGGTAGAGCGTGCCCAGCACGATCACTCCGCCCGGCACGGCGTATTGCAGTGCGTTGAGCGCGACATTGCCTTCCGCCGCCGAGGTCATGCCGAAGCCGGCGAGCCGCAGCAGGAATCCCGTCACGGCGCAGACGATGATGGTGCGGCCATAGCCCAGCCGCTTGTGCTCGCCCCGGATCATGAAACACAGCGCGAGGATCACCAGCGCGACATTGTAGAGCGGCGCGGCGATACGCGAATGGCCCTCGGCCGCGAACTCGGCGCGCTGCGAGCCATAGACGAAGCTGGCCGGATCGGGTCGCAGCAGCTCGTGCAGATAGAGGTCAGACGCCTTGAGCCGCAGCCGCGTGTCGGCGCTCAGCACGTCGGACAGGTCCAGCCGGTAGTCCTGGAATTCGACCACATCCAGAGTGCCGTCTTCCAGTCTCTCCTGCACCGCGCCGTCGCGCAGCAGCAGCGCCGCGCCGATGGGCGTGCGCTGCACGACGCCGGTCTTGGCGGTGTGGGTCTGCACGCCGTCGGGATCGCGGCCGTCGCGGATGATGACGTCCTCCAGCTCTCCGCCTTGCGTGATCTCCCGGGCATAGAGCGTGAGCCCGCGCGCCGGGCTGACGAATTCGCCGGCCGTCACCAGCTGCGAGGCGAGATCCGTGCGGACCTTGAGGATTTCGGTCCGCATCTGGCGGAAGGAGGCGGGCTGCACGACCAGCGTGATCAGCAGGTGTATCATCATGGCGAACACGCCCAGCCGGACCAGCGGCGAGCCGATCTGCCACGGCGAGGCTCCTGCGGCCTTGGCCACGATCAGCTCGCTATCGCCGCTCATCCGGTTCAGCGCATAGAGCGCGGCCATGAACACGGCGAGCGGCAGGATGATGCCGATGAGCTGGGGCAGGGCGAGGCCGGTGATCTTCAGGAAGGTCAGTGCGCTCTGGCGGTTCTCCACGATCAGGTCGAGCGTTTGCAGGCTCTGGGTGAGCAGGGCGAGCAGGGCGAGCGCGGAAAGCGCCAGCACGGTCGGCCAGAAGGCCTGACCGAACAGATATCGCTGCAGCAACGGCATGGGGCGGTGTCGTATCCTCTAGCGCGGTCCTTCGCCAATTCGGCATGACCCGTCGCAATGCGCGACGCCACGACGCTGTTAAAACGCGGCAATGGGGTTTACCAGCCGGAACCGCGTGAATATCCGGCCATTGAATAGTAGCGCACCTCAAACAACGCACCTCAAATACCTAAGGCGAGATTATGACCGACACCCTGCCCTTTGCCGTGACCGAAACCATCGACGTGGAGTTCGTGCGCGATTGTGCGGCGAGCCAGGGTGCCGCGCTGATCATCGCGCGCAAGGGCGATTTCGGCCCCCACTACGGCCATGCCGGGCTGGACGCTGTGGCAAAGGCCACGGACTTTTCCGACAAGACGGGTCAGCACTTCTCGACCTACGCCGCAGACGGCGACAGCGCCGTGCGGGTCTTCGTGCAGGCGCGGGGCAAGGAGGACGTGTTCGACTACGAAATGGCGGTGGCCAAGACGGCCAAGGCGCTGCGCGGCTCCGGCACGGCCTCGCTGACCGTGCATCTCGCGGGATCGGACAGCTCGCCCGACGATGCGGCGCGCGCGGCCGTGGGCGCGCGGCTGGCGACCTATTCCTTCAACCGCCACAAATCCAAGGCGACCGCGCCCAAGAAGCCCGCGCTGAAGACCGTACGCATCGCCTGCGACGATCCCGACGCGGCGCGCGAGGCCTATGACAATTACTACGGGCCCGTCACCGACGGCATCGTGTTCGCACGCGATCTGGTGAATGAGCCGCCGAACGTGATCTATCCCGAGGCCTATGCCGAGCGCCTGCGCGGTCTGACGGAGCTCGGCGTCGAGGTGGAGGTCCTCGGCGAGGCGGAGATGAGCGAGCTCGGCATGCATTCGCTGCTGGGCGTCGGCAAGGGCTCGACCCGCGACAGCCAGCTGGTCGTGATGCGCTGGAATGGCGGCAAGTCCGGCGATGCGCCCGCCATGATCGTCGGCAAGGGCGTGACGTTCGACAGCGGCGGCATCAGCCTCAAGCCCGGCGCGAATATGTGGGACATGAAAGGCGATATGGGCGGCTCGGCCGCCGTGTCCGGCACGATGGCCGCGCTCGCCCTGCGCAAGGCGAAGGCCAACGTCATCGGCATTGTCGGCCTGGTCGAGAACATGCCCGACGGCCGCGCGCAGAATCCCGGCGACATCGTCACCTCCATGTCCGGCCAGACGATCGAGGTGCAGAACACGGACGCGGAAGGCCGCCTCGTGCTGGCCGATGCGCTCCATTACGGCATCACGCGGTTCAAGCCCGCCGCCTGTGTCGATCTCGCCACGCTGACGGGCGCGATCATCATCAGCCTCGGCCACGACCATGCCGGCCTGTTCTCGCCCGACGACGCGCTGGCCGAACAGCTGACGCTGGCCGGCATCGCCTCGACCGACAAGGTCTGGCGCCTGCC
>JAHDEU010000012.1 GCA_020628635.1 Hellea sp.
TGGTCGGAGTGAGAGGATTTGAACCTCCGGCCCCTGCCTCCCGAAGACAGTGCTCTACCAGGCTGAGCTACACTCCGCCGACGCGGGAGCCCTTAGCACAGACTGGCAGCGCGCGAAAAGACCCTGCGTCAGCCGAAACGGCCGGTGATGTAGTCCTGGGTGCGCGTGTCGGACGGATTGGTGAAGAGCCGGTCGGTCGCGTCATATTCGATCAGGCGGCCTTGGTGCAGAAAGGCGGTGCGGTCTGAAATGCGCGCGGCCTGCGCCATGCTGTGGGTCACGATGATGATGCAGTAGCGCGCCTTGAGCGCTTCGATCAGCGCTTCCAGGCGGGCCGTGGCGATGGGGTCGAGCGAGCTGGCGGGCTCGTCCATGAGGATGACTTCGGGGTCCACCGCGATGGCGCGGGCGAGCACGAGACGCTGCTGCTGGCCGCCAGACAAGCCCGTGCCGGGCATGGACAGGCGGTCGCTGACTTCGTCCCACAGCCCGGCGCGGCGCAAGCTGTTCTCCACCACAGCGTCTAGCTCCGCGCGGGTGCGGGCAAGGCCGTGCAGGCGCGGACCATAGGCGACGTTGTCGTATATGCTTTTCGGGAACGGTACGGGTGTCTGGAACACCATGCCGACCCGCGCGCGCAAGCTGACCGGATCGATGCCGCTGCCGAGAATGTCCTGCCCGTCCATGGAGACCGAGCCTGTCACGCGCGCTCCCGCAATCGTGTCGTTCATGCGGTTGAACACGCGAAGCAAGGTGGACTTCCCGCAGCCGCTCGGCCCGATCAGCGCGGTGACGCCGCGGTCCATGATGTCGATGTCGATGTCGTGCAACGCCTGAAACGATCCGTAGTGGACGGAGACGGAACGGCAGCGGAATTTGGGGGCGTCACTCATCGGCGTCGGTCCAGTCTGGCGCGCAAAGCCGTGGCCGCGCCGTTGATGAGAAGCAGCAAGCCCAGCAGCACGATTATCGCAGCCGCCGTGCGTTCCGACCAGGCGGAGTCCGCGCCGTCCGACCAGAGAAAGACCTGCACGGGCAGCGACGTGGTCGGGTCGGCAAGCGAAGCGGGCGCTTCCGTCATGAAGGCGATCATCCCGATCAGGAGCAGCGGCGCGGTCTCGCCGAGCGCCTGCGCCAGCCCGAGAATGGAGCCTGTAAGAATGCCTGGCCCGGCCAGGGGCAGCTTGGTCCCGAACACGACCTGCACGGGCGAGGCCCCCAGGCAGAGCGCACCGTCCGTGATGCGGCGCGGCACCGATTCCAGCGCAGCACGGCTGGCGATCACGACTGTCGGAAACATCCGGAGCGCCAGCACCAGCCCGCCGACCAGCGCGATGGAACGTGCCAGCCCGACGAGGTTGATGAAGACGGCCAGCCCCAGCAGGCCGAAGACTATGGAGGGCACGGCGGCGAGATTGTTGATGTTGACCTCCAGCACCCGGGTGATCCGACCGCCCCAGCCCGCGCGCGGCGCGAAGCTGTCGAGATAGACGGCGGTCGCGATGCCGAGCGGCAGGGCCAGTGCGGCCGCAAGCGCGAGCATGAAGACGGAGCCGATCAGCGCGGTCTTCAACCCCGCGCGTTCCGCATCGCGCGAGTCGGGCCGGGTGAACAGCGTGGTGTTGAACCCGCGCGAGATGCGGCCTTCGTCGCGCCAGCGCGCCACGGTCAGCCTCTCGACCTCGGAGAGCGCAACGTTACGGCCCTTGAGATACTGGTCGAGCCGGGCCGTGGCCAGCACATCGAACTGACCCCCTTGCGGAGACACTCTGCGCTGAGCGAGCAGGTCGTTTTCCGAGACCAGTGCGACATCGACTGTGGTCGCCGTGCTCACCGCGACCCGGTGATGCGTCAGCGCGCCGGTGCCGGTGATCAGGACGGAGCCGACGATCCAGACCAGCGCAAACAGCGCCAGCGCGATCGCCGCGCGGCCGGCAAACCGGAACCGCGTCTCAGCACGTTTGCGTCGGGCGAGCGTGCGGCTCATGCGTAGCGCGCCTTGTAGCGGCGCACGACGATCAGCGCGACGACGTTGAGGATCAGCGTGATCGCAAACAGCAACAGTCCGAGCGCGAAGGCCGCGCGCGTCTTGGAACTGTCGAAGACCTGGTCGCCCGTGAGGAGCGCCACGATCTGCACGGTCACCGTCGTCACGCTCTCCAGCGGATTGGCCGTGAGCGTCGCGCCCCGACCGGCCGCCATGACGACGATCATGGTTTCGCCGATGGCGCGGCTGACGGCGAGCAGGACGGCGGACACGATGCCCGGAAGTGCGGATGGCAGCACGGCGCGGCGCACGGTCTCGGACCGGGTCGCGCCGAGTGCGTAGGAGCCGTCGCGCAAGCTCTGCGGTACGGCGTTGATGACGTCATCCGACAGCGAGCTGATGAGCGGGATGATCATGACGCCCATCACCAAACCCGCTGCCAAGGCGGATTGCGTGGGGACATTCGCGCCGAGCGCACCGGCCACGCTGCGCACGGCTGGGCCGATGGTGAGCAGGGCGAAGAAGCCGTAAACGACCGGCGGAATGCCGGCTAGGATCTCGGTCATCGGCTTGACCAGCGCGCGGGTCCGGCGGCTGGCATACTCCGAGAGATAGATCGCGATCATCAGCCCGGTCGGAACGGCGACGAGAAGGGCGACCGCGGTGATCAGCAGCGTGCCGGTGATGACCGGGACGGCGCCAAACATGCCGGACTGCCCCGACTGGCCCTCGCGCAATGCGGTCTGGGGTGACCATTGCGTGCCGAAGATGAACTCCGCGACCGACACGTCGCCGAAGAACAGCAACGCCTCGAACAAGAGCGAAAGGACGATGCCCAAAGTGATCAGCACGGCGAGCCCGGACAGCGCGGCTAGGCCCGCGCGCACAATCCGCTCCACATGCGGGCGGGCGCGGAAGGTCATGGAACTGCGGCGGCTGACGCGCCATCCCGCGAGCCACCCCAGCCCCAGCAACGCCGCTATCCAGACCGCGTCGAAAGCAACGCTTCCAGCAGCCCTGACGGCCAACCCTGCGCAAAAGGCGACCGCGCAGCCTGCCGCTGCCGCACAGGCCGCCAGCGCGCCGTGATAGCGCGAGCGAGAATGCGGCCTGCGCCCGGACTGGAACACCCGCCGGCGCGCCCCGTCGCGCACATGGTAGAAAACGGCGGCCACGAGCAGGACCGACAGGGCGAGCAGATAGAGCGGCGTGCCGTCCGTCACGGTGCGGCCTCCCCCAACACCTCGTCCAGCCGTGCCTGCATCTCGGCGCGCCGCGCCACGGGCAGCGCGATGATCTCGGCGCTCGGCGTGTCCGCCGTCATCGCACTTGCGAGCCCTGCCAGTGCAGGCCGCTGACGGATGCGGTCTTCGCGGAAATAGGCATAGAGCGTGCGAACCACCGGGTAGTCCCCGGACAGGATCGCAGCGCGGTCCGGCGCGACGCCGTCAACCGCAAGCCCTTGCAGCTGTGCGCGGTTCCGGTCGACGACGGCAAAGCCCATCACGCCCAGACTGTCCGAGGCGCCGATCAGGGTCCGCACCAGCGCATTGTCGTTCTCACCCGCATCAACCCACGCGCCGTCTTCGCGCAAGGTGCGCGCGAGCGCGGCGAAGCGCGACGGGTCGGATTGGGCGAGGCTCCGCCCGCACGGCTCGCCGCGCGCCCCTGCCTCCATCACCAGCTGCACGAAGGCGTCGCGCGTGCCGGATGTGGGCGGCGGGCCGTGGACGACGATGGGCGTCGCTGGCAGCGCGCCGTCCACATCGGACCAGAGACGGTTTGAATTGGGCACGTAGCGGCACTGCGCGTCAGGCAGTTCGGCCGCGAGCGCGCGGTATATCTGCGCGCGGGTCAGCCCGTCCATGCCCTCCCCTGCCGCCCGCGCCAGCACGATGCCGTCATAGCCCAGCTCCAGCTCCAGCAAGTCGCCCACGCCGTTGGCGCGGCAGGCGTGGGCTTCGACCGCGTCCTGCCGGCGTGAGCTGGTGGTCGCATCGGGTCCGTCCGGTCCGGCGCAGATCAGCTTGTGACCGCCGCCTGAGCCGGTCTGTTCGACCACGATCCGCGCACCCGTCTCCTCGCTGTGGCGCTCGGCCGCCCGGGCGGCGAAGGGGAATACGGTGGAGGAGCCGACGAGCCGGATGGTGTCATCCTGCACGCCTGAACAGCCCGCCAGCAGGGCGAGCGTCGCGGCATATGCGAGAGCGCGGAACACGGCGCAGCCATCCCACAGCCGCGCCGTCCAATGCAACATAGGCAACGTCTTTACACACTGTCCCTGTGAGCGCATGGGCGCGCGTCATGACGGGGACATCCGACATATCGCGCGCTGCGCCCAAGCAGATGCCGCAGACATGGGCCGGGGAAACCCGCGCCCTCCTCGCGCTCGGCCTGCCGATGAGCGCCACTCAGGTTATCCAATATGCCGTCTATGTCGCCGACACGATGATGCTGGGCCGCGTCAGCACGGAAGCCGTCGCGGCAGGCGCGCTCGGCTCGCTGCTGATCTTCCTCGCCTGGATGGTGGCGGCCGGTCCGGTCAACGCCGTGACGCCCATGGCCAGCCAGGCGCTGGGCCGGGACGAGAACGCCTATCTGGATGTTCGGCGCAGCGTGCGGATGTCGCTCTGGGTGATCGCGCTGATCTGCGTGCCGCTCTTTGCGCTGCTGATCCTGACCGAGCCACTGCTGGTATTCTTCGGACAGGACGCAGAGGTCGCGCGGATGGCGGGGCAATATGCCTGGGCCGTCGCGCCGGGGCTGCCCTTCGCGCTCGCCATCCAGGCGCTGCGCAATTTCCTCGCCGCGCTGGACGAGACGGTCTGGCCGATGGTGCTGGTCAGCATCACCGTGGTGCTCAACATCGCGCTGAACTTCCTGCTGATCTTCGGCATGTTCGGCTTTCCCGAGCTGGGCCTGATCGGCGCAGGGATCGCGTCGAGCCTGTCCTATGGCGCCTGTTTTGCGCTGTTCGTCGTGCTCATCGCCCGCCACAAGCGCGCGCGGCAGTTCGACGTGTTTCGCAACATGCTCTCATTCGACCGGGAGCGCTTTGGCGAGGTCGTGCGCCTGTCCATTCCGATCAGCGCGACGACGCTGTTCGAAGGCATGCTGTTCAACGCCGCGCTTCTGGTGATTGGGCTGATCGGCGTGGCGGAACAGGCGGCCTACCAGGTGGGTTTGAACGTCATTGCCATGGCCTTCATGGTGCCGTGGGGTTTCGCCATGGGCGGCGCGGTGCGCGTTGGATTGGCGGAAGGCGCGGGCGACATGGGCGCGCGTTGGCGGGCGGCCGGGGCGACCATGATCATATCGGTCGGACTCATGGCCGCGCTGGCCTTGTTCACGGCTTTCCAGGGCGAGCTGATCGGCGATCTCTATTTCGGGTTCGAGCCGGAGCCCGACGACGCCGCCGTGCGCGCACTGGTGCTGCTCTTCCTGCCCGTGGCCGCCTGGTTCATGGTCATCGACGCCGCCCAGGTCGCGGCCAACCAGCTGCTGCGTGGGCTAAAGGATGTCGATGTGCCGGTCTATATCACCGGGGTGAGCTACTGGCTGATCGGATTTCCGCTGTGCTGGTATCTGGCCTTCCACACGCCGCTCGGCGCGGTGGGTGTCTGGTGGGGGCTGGCGGCTGGACTGCTCGCGGCGTTCACCGGTCTCGGAATAAGGCTCGTGCAGCAGCTGCAGCGTCCTCCGAACCCGCCTCAGCTCTCTTCGGGGGTGATGCCGGAGACGCTGTCGGTCCAGCCATAGGCTCCACCGGCTCCTCGATGAAGTGACGGCCCGCCGAGTCGTCGATCTCCACCACCATGAGGTCCGGGTCGAAGTCCAGCCGCTGCTCGATCCGTTTGGCGAGCGCGTCTTCCTCCTGCCCTTCCGCGCGCCACACGCGTTCGCCCTCGAAGTTCCGCTCCGGCGTGTAGAGCGTGAGCCCGTCCCGCCCGCGCACGGTCACCATCACGCTGCCCGCATCGCGGTCGCCGCGCACGACCACGCAGGCAAACGCCCCGCCCGCCTGCGCGCGCCGGATCAGCGCATCGACCCAGATGCCGGTTTTCAGCCTCACGCCCCACTCCCCTGATCCGGGAGAAAAAGCGCGCGCTCTCCCCTGACGCGCGTTGTCTGGCACGCGGCTTGCTTCGTTGACTTCGTGTTTACGATGAGGTCGTCCGCCATGTCCAACTTTGGTCTTCAAAGCCTGCTTATCAGCTCCGCGCTCGTGCTGCCACTGGCCTCGCCAATGCTGGCCGAGGCCGCCCCTCTGCGCACGCCGGAGCGCGCAGAAGCCCGCTACAGCGCCGCGCTGGACGCCGCCACAGGCGAGCGCGCCGTCGCCACGCTGGACCGCCGCACACCGGTCGCGGAAATGCGCTTCGACCTGTCCCAGGCCGACATCGTCAAGGACCTGTCGCTGACCATCTCCGCCGACCCGCTGCCGGGCGTGGATCCGTCCCTGCCGCTTACCGTGCAGTTCAACAACGGCGCGCCGGTCAAGCTGACCACGCGCGGCCAAGGGTTCGACGCAACTGTGAGCCTGGATGCGACCCGCGCCCGAGCGCACGGCAACTCCTTGCGCTTTTCCCACGCTGTCCCCTGCAACGCATCCGGCGGCGGCTACACGCTGAACCTGGATGAGAGCCGCATCGACGTGCGCGCCCGGGCCAAGTCCCGCAGCCTGCAGCTGCGCGAGGTCGAGAGCCGCCTGTCGGCCTCCGCCTTTGCGCCGAACACGGTCGGGCTGGTCGCGACCGGCGCGAACGCCACACGCCTGCAGGCGCTCGGCGCGCAGGCCATCGGGCTGCGCATGTCGGCCATCCCGGACTTCGCGACGACGACAAATGCTGACTTCTCCCTGATCATGCTGACGCGCGCGGAGCTGTCGCGCTACACATCGGACGAGCGCATCCTGTCCGGCGAGGGAGCCGCCATCGAGCTGTCGCGCGACCACCCGACGCGGATCTTCCTCACCGGCGACACGGACGCGCAGGTGCTGCAGAGCGTGCAGGCCTTTGCACAGCACTACCTGCCGCGCTCGCGCCGCGCCTCGACCTCGCCGGGCGAGCTGCGCGTGCAGAGCCCGCTCAACTACAAGCGCACCCGCGTGGACGGCGTAAAGCGGCTCGACAGCCTGTCGGTCACGACGGGCGCGATGCGCGAATACGATTTCGACGTGGTGGACCCGGCGGGCACGACCGGTCAGCTGATCCTGCGCCTGACGCGCGACGACCAGACCGCACCCGGCGCGCGCATGAAGGCCGTGCTCAACGGCGAGTCGCTCGGCGAAGCCCGCATGGACAGCCGCCGCAAGACGGTCGCCTATGACATCCGTCCCGGCCTGCTGGTCGGCGCGAACAACCGGCTGACGCTGAGCACCAAGCCATCGGCGGACGCGGATGCGTGCGGCTCGTCCGAGCCCTTCATCGCGATCGGCGCGGGCTCCAAACTGGTGCTGGACGGCGGCAAGGCCTCGCCCGCCACGGACCTGTCGCGGCTGGCGGCAAGCGGTTCGGTCTTTGCAGATAATGACGGCGCGAACACGTCGGTCGTGCTGCCAACGGGTGCGCGCGACTACCGCGCCGCGCTTCGCATCACGGCGCGCCTTGCCCGTGCCCATGGCAGCGGCTGGACACAGGCCGAATTCACCCGCGGCGACGCGCCCGCGACGGACGCGCATATCCTGTCCATCGAACCCTTCGGCCAGCTGGACACGCGCGTCAAAGCTCTCGCCCCGCGCGGGCTTCAGACGGCGTGGCGCGGACAGCCGACGGGCGGCGAGAACCGTCTCGCCTCTGTCGAGCGTTTCGCCTCGCTCGACACGGAAGAGGCCGTACGCCTGGCCGCGCGCCGCATGCGCGCCTCCGGCGAAGTCGGCGCGGGCGGCGTGGCGGCTGTCTATCCCGGCGAGCCGGGCCAGCTGCTGGCCGTCATCACCAACACGCCGGGCCGCAGCTTTGCGGGCGCGGTCGAGCCGCTCGCAACCGACGCGCACTGGAACGGCATGAGCGGCGGCGTGACGCGCTGGAACGACCGCTCCGTGGTGATGGCCCAAGCCGCCATCCCGGCTGTCGGCATTGCCCTGCCCGAGATCGAACAGCCGTCGGCCTGGACGCGCTTTGCCGGATTGGAGCTGCCGGAGCTGCCGGAGTTCGAGATGCCCGAGCTGCCAGCCTTCGACCTGTCGGGCGTGCGCGACACGGTCTCCGCACGCTGGGCGTCCATGACGTCGCGCGCGCCTGAGCCCGTCGGAAATTGGGGCGCGAGCTTTGAAAGCCAAATGCCGGCAGCATTGCCCGTCATGCCAGCGCCGGTCGGACGGGTCGCGGAGGTCTCCGCTCCAGCTGTCGCACGGCCCCAGATTGCCAAGCCCCGGATTGCCAAGCCCCAGAGTGCCAAGCCTAAGATCGTCGCGCCGTCGCTCAAAGCCGCAGCCGCCACGCCGTCCAAGCTGCCGCAACTGCGCGGGACCATCGACCTCGGCGATGCGCGCCATGCACCCAAATCGCGCTTCGGCTTCAGCCGCGGCGAGTGGGAGATGCGCGGCGCTGCGTTCAAGCGCAAGATCGCCGGGCTCGGCGGGTCCCTGCGCGGCAAATTGCGCGAGGCCGAAGCGGCCTCGACCCGCACACGCCGCGACCTCGCGTCCAAATCGGGCATCAGCAAGCCAGACGTGCCGGGCGTGAAGATCGGCCCCTACACCCTGCCACCCGCAGGGCTGCTGCTGATCCTGGGCTTCATCCTGGCGATCATCGGTCTGGTGACGTCCAAGACGTCGATGGGGCGTGGACGCTAGGTCGCTTCAGACCTCGTCGAGGTCCGGGATGACGACCAGCGCCGTCGTCCCGCGGCCCAGCTCGCTGTCGAGTTCCAGCCGCCCGCCGTGCAGCTCGGCGAGCGAGCGCACCAGCGACAAGCCCAGACCGGAGCCGCGCGCTTCCGTCATCTGCGAGGACGCGGCCTGCACCCACGGCTCGCCGACACGGGCGAGTTCCGCCGCGCTCATGCCCGCACCGTTGTCCGCCACGCTCATATGCAGCGCGCCGTCCTCCATGCGGGCACGCACGGTCACGCGCGAGCCCTTGGGCGAGAACTTCACCGCGTTGGACAGCAGGTTGAGCAGGATCTGGCGCACGGCCTTGCGGTCGGCCTGGATCAGCAGCGCGTCGTCGCCGGGCAGGTCCACATCGACCGCGACTTCGGCAGCGTCCGAGCTGGGCCGGATCATCTTGACCGAGCTGCGCACCACGTCAGACGCATCGAACCCGGACGGGCTGAGCGTGTAGCGCCCGGCCTCGACCTTGGAGAGGTCGAGCACGTCGCCGATCAGGTCGAGCATGTATTGCCCGCTCTCGTGGATCAGCTCGGCATATTCGGCATATTTGCCCGGTAGCGGTCCGAAGAGGCGCGACTGCATCATGTCGGAAAAACCGATGATCGCGTTGAGCGGCGTGCGCAGTTCGTGGGACACGCCCGCGAAGAACAGCGTCTTGTCCTGCGCATCGCGCGTGGCAACGGTCTCGGACCGGCGCAGCGCTTCGAGCCGCGCTTCCTCGTCCGTGCGGTCCACCGTGTGCAGCAGCATGCCGCCGGTGGAGAGCGGCGTCACGCGCGCGTCGATCCAGCGGCCATAGGAGTCGTCAGGTCCTTCCGGCGGCAGGGACAGCCGTGCATCGACGGGTTCGCCGCGGCGGCGGGCGAGGTCTGCGGTTTCCGTGAGGCGCGCGCGGGCGGGTTCAGAGTCTGATAGCGTGTCGAGGCTGACATCGCCGCGCACGCCGTCCAGGCCGAACTGCGCGCGGCCTTCGGGGTTTGCGCCGAGCAGTGCACCGTCGCGGCCGAATTCGAACAGTCCGCCCGACACGCCGTCACGCCAGCGCGTACCGGTCGAGGCCGTGCCAGCGTCCATCAAGGACAGCCGTCTGCGCTCGCTGCCCGAGATCATGCCCGCCACCACCAGCGCCAGCGTGGCCAGCACGCCGAGCCATTGGAACAGAGTGCGCGCAGGATCTGCCAGCAATTCCGGCAGGGCGACTTGGCCGATGGCGAACCAAGTCGCGATGAAGCCCAGCACGGCAACCACCAGCGCTTCGACGACGCGGCCGCGGTGGAATACCATGCCGATGGCGGGCACAGCGAGGAAGGCGAGCGCCAGCGGGAACAACCCGCCGACCAGCCCCGCGAACACGCCGAAACCCGTCCAAATCAGCAGGATCACAGCCTGCGCCCAGCGCTTTTCGGCAACGCCGACCAAGACCAGAGAAAGCAGCGCCGGCAGGGCGAGGATCACGCCGACGAGCCCGAGCGCGCCCGGATCGACGCCGCGCAACGCGCCCGCGAACACGCCCGCGCCCACGACGCCCAGCCAGATCAGCAGGGGTCCGAGCAGGCGGGTGAGTGAGAATCTTTCCATACAGGTCCTGTTAACCACGTTTGTCGGCCTTGGGCATAGTGCGGGCGCATGGAGCACGCGCGGCAGCCCGGCTGGCCCACCAAGCGCCATTTGCGCGCCCCTGCCCACGCCTTTCCCGTCTGGCGCGTGGAGCACGGTTCTGCTTCCCCAAAGGGTTAACGGTATGCCAGCGCTTGCGAAGCCGCTCTGCGCGCTCCATCTGCGAGGCCATGAGCAGTGCGCAAAACCATAAATGGCCCGAGGATGTGGCCGAGCTGATCGAGGACTTCGCCTTTCTGGACGGCTGGGAGGAGCGCTACATGCACGTCATCGATCTGGGCAAGGCGATGGACCCGCTGCCGGAAGCGGACCGCGTGGAGGCCAACAAGGTGCAGGGCTGCGCCAGCCAGGTCTGGCTGACCAGCGCGCGCGGCGAGGACGGTCTGCTGCGTTTCCGCGGCGCGTCGGACGCGCATATCGTGTCGGGGCTGGTCGCCATTGCGACGCAGGTCTTCTCCGGCAAAACCGACGCCACGATCCGCGCGCTGGATACGGACGCGCTGTTCGCCGAGCTCGGCCTGTCCGAGCACCTGTCGAGCCAGCGGGCCAACGGCCTGCGCTCCATGGTGGCGCGGATCAAACGCGAGGCGGGCGCGACGGGTTGACCCGGCGCGCCTCTCGCGCCGCTAGTCGAAAATGCTCGCGATGGACGAGATGCCGATGCCTTCCTTGACCCGGCGAAGCTCGTAATAGGCCGAGGCTGTGAAGAGCGCGGCGAGCAGCTGCGCGATGGCGTCGCCGATCATGGAGAAGAGCTGGGCGACGATGTAGCCGAAACCGAAGGACGCGCCGGGGTCGACCGCGACGACGCTTTCGACATCGATGGCCATGGCCATGGACGGGATGCTGAACAGCGCCGCGATGAGCATCTGGATGACGAAAGCGATGACGATCACGGCGAAAATCTGCCACTTATAGCCGCTGGTCAGCTCCCAGCTGCGCGACAGGCTATCGAACACGCCCTTGCGCTCCATGATGAGCACGGGGACCACGACGAACCAGCCGCTATACAGGATCAGGCCCGGCACGACGAGCAGGAGGAAGCCGAGGCCGATCGCAATGGCTGCCACGATACCAAGGCCCAGCAGGCTCCAAAAGCGCGACAGCATGAGGCGTAGCGACTCACGCATGGAGACCGGCTCGCCCGCCCAGCCCTTCAGGGAGGCATAGATGATCGCGGCGGGGAGGATGATGCTGGACACGATCAGCGTGAGCACGCCCAATAGCGCGCCCACAATGCCGACCGCGCCCAGAGTGCCCATGCCCAGACCTTCGCCGCCCAGACCGCCAAAAGCGCCGATGGTGAAGATGATGGTCAGGATCGCGGGAATGCCGATGACCACCAGCGCCGTGACGGCGAACGGCAGGAAATTGCGCCGCAGCATCTCGAAAGACCGGCTGATGACGTCGCCGATCTCGAACTGCGCGCCCTGAGGCTTCTGCCAGTCATATTGCGGTTCCGGAGTGGGGTCGCCGCCAATGAAATTCGATGTGTCGGCCATGCCCGTCTCCCCTTGACCCGTTTCCCTCGGCGGCACGACGGCCTAGTCGTCGCGCCGGTCGATCTTCTTCCTCGGCCAATCCTTGCCCACGCGCAGGATCATATCAAGACCCAGGACGGCGATGAGACCCGTCATCAGCGCAAAAAGAGGATGGCGCAGGGCAAAGAGCGACACGATGCCGATCGCGATGCCGAGCAGGATGGCATAGGGGTGGATGCGGGTCATGTCGTTGTCTCCTTCCCCTCCGATATGGGTGTGGGCGCGTCCAACGGCAAGCGGCGTGGCTAGCGTTTCGGCGCGCCTTCCAGCTCAACGTCCCAATAGAGATAGTCCAGCCAGCTGTCGTGCAGGTGGTTGGGCGGGAAGCGGCGTCCTTGCGCCTGCAGCTGGTGCATGGAGGGCCGATAGGGCTTGATCTGCGGGTGCATGCCGGCCTCTTTAGGATGGCGGCCGCCCTTGCGCAGATTGCAGCGCGAACAGGCTGCGACGATGTTGGTCCAGCTGGTCTTGCCGCCGAGCCTGCGCGGCAGGACGTGGTCAAAGGTCAGTTCGTCCGGGCTGGAGCAATAGACGCACTCGAATCCGTCGCGCAGGAACAGGTTGAACCGCGTGAACGCAGGCGAGCGGTTCTGATTGACATAGTCCTTCAGCGCCACGACCGAGGGCATCTGCATCTCGAAATTGGCCGAGCGCACGCATTGCTCATAGTGATCGACGACATTGACCCGGTCGAGAAACACCGCCTTCACCGCGTCCTGCCAGCTCCACAGCGAGAGCGGAAAATAGGAGAGCGGCTGGTAGTCCGCATTCAGGATCAGGCAGGGATAGTTGCCGCTTGCCACGGGCTCCGCATCGCGCAGCGCCTCTGGATTGATGTCTTTCATGGACTGCAAACTCATTGGACTGGCTCCGGGCGGCTCGTCTCCGGACGCGGCGGGCATGTACAAGTGGTGTCGATCTGTTTGAAGACAAAGACCTTTCGCAGCGACGCGGGCGACAGTGCCGAGGCGTCTCGAATCAAGTGCAGCTAAGCCCAAGCGCCCGATTATGACAAGCGCGGCTGTGCACAGCCTGCTCCGTCATGTGGTCGCAGCCGATATGGCGGTGCGTTTTCTCACTCCCCATTCACGGCGGGTGGGTTAGACGGACCCATGTTCCGCGCTCTCACTTTGGCAGCCTGCCTGCTCGCCGCGCCCGTCCAGGCGCAGGATGTGCGCATGCGCAGCGCAGGCGCCGATGCCCGGGTGGAGGCCATGGACGGCACGCAGGCGCGGGTCTTCGCGCGCAGGCTGGGACGCATATCCGCCATGGCGCAGGGGGGCGACGGGACGCTGTTCGTCGCCGACGAGGACACGGGCCGCATCTTCCGCATTGCGGACCGGGGTCGCGACGGGCGCGCGGACTCACGCCAAAGCCTGCCGCACCGCTTCGACATGCCGAGCGGGCTGGCGGTTGACGAGCGCACGCTCTTTGTCGCCGACCGGTCGGGGCTTTGGGTCGTGGAGCCGACCGGAACGCCGCGCCTGCTTGCACCCTTTGCCAATTCCGGCGCGACCGACGCGCCCCATCCGATCGCGGTTCGCCCGGACGGCACAGTCCTGCTGGGCCTGTCAAAGCCGGACGGCACGGCCCTGCTGCTCTCCGTCGATATCGACACCGGCCGTGCCACGCAGGTGGATGCGGGCGCGGGCGAAGTTATGGGCTTTGCGGACATTCCCGGATTGGACGCAAAAGTCGAGCCGGAGACCGAAGCCCTGTTCCCGCGCATCCGCACGCCCTGGATGGTGCTGAGAACGGCGCAAGGCGCACGCATCGCCCCGGCCCGCGCGGGCGGCTTTGCTGCGGCCATTCCCGTGTCGGGCGACGCGCTGAGCGTGCTGATGAACCCGGAGAAGGGTCCGGCCATGGTCGGCACGCCGGACGGGCTGTTCCTCGTGGAAAGCTCCGTGACCGGCGTGGCGCTGTCGGAGCAGTTCGTCATGCGCGGCGCGCGGGCGGATGCGATCATCAGCGACAGCGCGCGCACGCTGATCGCCGACCGGGAGTCCGGCCATGTCTGGGTGCTGCTGCCCGCGAAAGCAGAGGTCGTCGAACCGGAGCCTGCGCCCCTGCCCGACCCGCTCGACACGCCGCCCGAGGCGTTGCTGCTGCGCGGCTCCGCCATCGACGGGGCGTCGCGGCTCGTGCCCGGAAAGCCCACGACCGCTCAACCGGACGGCGAGACCGAATAGTCCAGCCCCAGCCGGTCGGCGAGCTTGCGCAGGCGGAAAGCCACCTGCTCGGTTAGCAGGTCCGGCTCATCGCTGGACAGTGTGAGCGTGCCGTCTTCCACCGAGAGCGCCAGCGCATCGACCAGCTCCGGCGTGCGGCCCGTGGCGACGATGGCCAGCCGGATCGCATCGCCCAACGCTTCCGCGCCCGCGCGCTGCGCATCGTTCAGGAGCAGTTCGACCGCGCGCGGATTGGGCGGCGTCCTGGAGCGCGAGACGGAACGGAACAGCGCGAGCGCCAGCCAGACGCGGTGGGCGTGCGACAGCCCCGCAATCGGCGCATAGAGCACGTTCTCGAACACGAGCTCCGCGCGGTAATCCGGGTGCAGGTTCTTTCCGAGCCCGGCCAGCAGGCAGGCGGCGCGGCGAAGGCGGGTGTCCATTGGCGCTCCAAACACGTCCGGCAATGCCGCGCCGATGCCGTCCACAAATGTTGCCAGCGGCGGGCCGAAATATTCCGACTGCAGCGAGCCGGACGCGAAGTCGCGGCAGCCGTCCAGCAGCGCATCGCGGCGTTGTGCGACAGGACCGAGCACGTCGAACACCAGCCCCTCGCGCAGACCCGTCAGTGAAATCTCCACGGCGCGCGGCGCGAAACGGTGGATCAGGCGGTCCAGCAACAGCCCCGAATAGGGCAGCGTTTCCGCGCGCTCCCGGCGCAGTCCCGGCCAGTCGAACAGCAGTTCACGCCCCGCCCCGTAAGCCCAGCGCGCGAGCAGTCCGGCATCGAGCGGGTCGAGCGGATATTGCTGCAGCGTGCGCAGCGGATAGAGCGCGCGGCTCATATGGATAGAGGCCAGATTGCGCCACGCCCCGCCGATGAGGTGCAAAGGCGAGCCGTCTGCCAACGCCGCGTCGAAGCTCGACGGCAAGCCGTCCAGCGCCTCGTCCAGCATCGGCGTCAGCGCCGCATAATCCGCTTCGCGCAGGTTCGCGCCGACCGCCTCGAACGGTCCCAATGGCAGGCTCACCCGCTCGCTGTCGCCGCCCACGGTGAACAGCTCCAGCGACGCACCGCCCAGATCCGCGCCGAGCCCCGTCGCGTCCGGATCGCCCGCGAGCAGTCCGAGCCCGGACAGCCGCGCCTCTTCCGCCCCTGAGACAGGCTCGACCACCAGCCCGGTGCGCGCGTGGATCTGTTCGATGAATTCGGGTGCGTCCTCGGCCACGCGCATGGCGGCAGTCGCGGCGATCAGCAGGTGGTCGAGCCCGCGCGCATCCGCGATGGCCTTGAACCGCACCAGGCTGTCCAGCGCCGTGCGCTTGCCCTCTTCGGACAGTCGTCCCGTTTCCTTCAGCCCGCGCCCGAGGCCCGCCAGCACCTTCTCGTTATACACGCTGGTGAAGTGCGCGCCGTAGATGTCGTAGACGACAAAGCGGATGGAGTTGGACCCGATGTCGAGCACGCCGACCTGCTCCGGGCCGCCGTCGGGAACGTTGAACGGGTCGCTCATGCCGCGGACTTGCCGTCTGACTTCTGGGCGGAACCGGCCTTGATCTGCGGCGGGTCTGGCAGCTCGCGCGGAGCGGACGTCTTCAGCGCGCGGCCACGGCCCGACAGCGACGGGTTGTCCATGAAATACTGGTGGGCGGAGAAAGGCTGCTCGTCTTCGCCCAGCTTGCGGCGGGCATAGCGGCCGTTCGGTTGCAGCTCCCAGCTGTTCTGCGTGTCCATCAGGTTGGCGACCATGATCTGGTCGAGGATCTGGTCGTGGACGGTGGCGCTCTCGATCGGGACCAGCGTCTCGATCCGGCGGTCGAGATTGCGCGGCATCCAGTCGGCCGAGCTGAAGAAGACGCGCGCGTTCTGGCTCGGCAGCGGCTCGCCATTGCCCACGGCAAGGATGCGCGAGTGCTCCAGGAAGCGGCCCACGATCGACTTCACCCGTATGTTCTCCGACAGCCCGTCCACGCCCGGCCGCAGGCAGCAAATGCCGCGCACGACGAGATCGATCGACACGCCTGCCTGGCTCGCCTCATAGAGCTTGTCGATCACATCTGGGTCGACCAGCGCGTTGAGCTTGGCCCAGATCGCGGCGGGACGGCCCGCCCGCGCATTGGCGATCTCCGCGTCGATCAACTCGTAGATCTTCGCGCGCAGCCCGTGCGGCGCGAGCGTCAGCTTGCGCAGGTCTTGGGGCCGCGAGCTGCTGGTGACGAAGTTGAACATCTTGCCGACATCCGCGCCGATCACGGGGTCCGCCGTGAACAGGGCCAGGTCGGTGTAGATGCGCGCATTCTGGGCGTGGTAGTTCCCCGTTCCCAGATGGGTATAGGTCTGGAGCCGCTCGCCCTCGCGCCGGATGACGAGCGAGACTTTCGCATGGGTCTTGAACCCGATCAGCCCGTAGACGACATGCACGCCGGCACGCTCCAGATCGCGCGCCCAGCGCAGGTTCGACGCCTCGTCGAAGCGGGCCTGCAGCTCGACCAGCGCCGTGACGGTCTTGCCGCTCTCGGCCGCGTCGATCAGCGCGCGCACGATCGGGCTGTTGTCGGACGTGCGGTAGAGCGTCTGCTTGATGACCACGACGTCCGGATCGCGCGAGGCCTGTTTCAGGAATTCGATGACGACGTCGAACGCCTCGTAAGGGTGGTGGACGACGATGTCCTTGGCCGCGATGGCGGCGAAGTGATTGCCGTCATAGTCGCGCAGCCGTTCGGGCAGGCGCGCGGTGAAGGGCGGGAACAGCAGGTCCGGGCGGCCATTGTCGATCAGCCCGCGCAGGTCGACCATGCCAAGGAAGTCCGCCTCCTGGATGTCCTCGTCCCAGCATTCGAAACTCTCGATCAGGAAGCTGCGCAACTCGGCGTCGATCCCGGCGTTGAGCTCCAACCGGATGACGCGGCCGCGGCGGCGTTCCTTGAGCAGGAATTCGAAATGGCGGACGAGATCTTCGGCCTCCTCGTCGATGGCGATGTCGCTGTCGCGCGTGATGCGGAACAGCCCGCGCTCGCCGATGTCGAAGTCCGGAAACAGGTCCGGCATGAAATGCCCGATGACGTCCTCGATCATGACATAGTCGCGACGCTTGTTGCCGCGCGACAGCTGCAAAAAGCGCGGCAGGTGGTCGGGCACGGGCACCAGCCCGAACGCCGTGTCCGCGCCGAGATTGGACGCCGCCTGGCGGTTCAGCTGCACGACGAGGCCGAGCGACAGGTTGGACAGGAACGGGAACGGATGCGCCGGATCGACGGCCAGCGGCGACAGCAGAGGCAGGATCTGCGCCTCGAACGTGGAGCGCAGCTCCACGCGCGCTTCGTCGTCCAGATCGGCGATCGTGCTCACGGAAATCTTCTTCGCCGCCAGTGACTTGCGAAGGCTCCACCAGCAGCGCTCCTGCTCCGCGATCAGCCGGTCCACCTGCTTGGCGATCTTGTCGAGCTGGCGCGCGGGCGTGAGCCCGTCAAAGGACGGCGCGTTCATCCCCGCCAGCACCTGCGTGCGCAATCCGGCCACGCGGACCATGTAGAACTCGTCCAGATTGGACGCCGAAATCGACAGGAAACGCAAACGCTCCAGCAGCGGAACAGCCGCGTTCTTGGCCTCCTCCATCACGCGCGTGTTGAACTGCAGCCAAGAGAGCTCGCGGTTGAAATAGCGCTGGGACGGCTGGGTGGTGTCAGGGGCGGCGGGCGACATGGCGCGGTTATGGTGCGGGCAGCCCGGAGCCGCAATGGATTATGCGGGTTCGGATCATGGCCCTTCGCGTTTTCGCATTCACCC
>JAHDEU010000013.1:0-4619 GCA_020628635.1 Hellea sp.
AAGCCCTCGACCTTGTGGTCCACTTCGCCCAGCGCCGACAGGATCAGCACGGGCGTGGCATTGCCGTCTTCGCGCAGGTTGGACAGCACTTCGAGACCGTCCTTCTTGGGCAGCATGCGGTCGAGGATCAGCGCATCGTAATCCGCGCCCTGCGCCATCTCCAGCGCGGTCTCGCCGTCTGCGGCCAGGTCCACGACATGGCCGGCCTCCGACAGGCCCTTCTTGACATATTCCGCCGCGACTTCGTCGTCTTCGACAACCAGGATTCTCATGGGAGATCTCCGTTAATGTGTTGTCCATGAAGGTAGGGAGGATGCGGAGAAGTGCAACGAACCATTCGGTAAGGTTGGGAGGGGGTTGATTGGCTGTAAAACTCCTCCCCTCTTGGAGAGGTGGCCGAGCGAAGCGAAGGTCGGAGGGGTAAGGTCACTCAGGTGTGTGACGAAACACTTTACCCCTCCGTCACCGACTCGCTTCGCTCGCATTGACTCCTCCCCTGAGAGGGGAGGAATTCATCAAAGTGCAAATCTGCATGTCCCTCCCCCTGCTCGGGGGAGGGACAACCAGAGCACCAATCCCTAAAGCGGCAGCACCATATAGGTCATCGAGCCGTCCTTGCGGCGCACATTGACTATCAAGCCGTCCTGCTTCGCCAACTTCGCGTTGAGCACAATCGACTTCCAAGCCTCGACTTCCGCAATTGGTTGACCGTCGGCGTCAATCAACACCATGCCGGTCTTGAAGCCCGCGCTTTCCGCATCTGACCCAGGCTCCACGCTCTCCACATAGATGCCGACCTCGCTGCTCGGCATGCCAATGGCGGAGCGGAATTCGGCGGAGATGTCGAGTACATGCAGGCCCGTGGTCAGGTCAACGCGCGCGTGCGGGCTGGGCTTGGGCGGCGGGGGCGGCAGGCCCTGGCTTTCGGCCGAGGCGCGATCCACATCGGCTTTTTCAGGCCGCTCACCGATTGACACGTCGAGCTCGTAGGTCTTCTCCGCGCGCTCATAGACCAGGGTCGCGACCTCGCCAGGCTTCATCGCGCCGACGACGCGGGTGGCTTCCACGGCATTGCGCACGGTGGTGTCGTTGATGCGCAGGATGATGTCGTCGATCTCCAGGCCGTAGCTCTGCGCCGGGCCCCCGGGCACGAGGCCGTTGACGATGGCACCGGATTTGAACGCGCCGGGACGCCCCTCTATCTCGAATACGGCATCGCGCAGGGCCGCGCCGAAATAGCCGCGCCGCACGCGGCCGTGCTGGCGGATGGACTCCACGACCGACTGCGCGGTTTCGTGCGGGATGACGAAGGCGATGCCGACGCTGGCACCCGTCGGCGAATAGATGGCGGAGTTCACGCCAACCACTTCGCCCTGCAGGTTGAAGAGCGGCCCGCCGGAGTTGCCCCGGTTGATGGTCGCGTCGGTCTGGATGTAATCGACATAGGAGCCGCTATCCACGCGCTTGCGGCCCAGCGCCGAAATCACGCCCAGCGATGTGCTCTGCCCGATGCCAAACGGGTTGCCGATGGCCACGACCCAGTCACCGATGCGCGAGTCCGCGCGCTGCTTGAAGCTGACATGGGGGATGGTTTCAGTCGTCTTGAAGGTCAGCAGGGCCAGATCGGTTTCCTCGTCCGTGCCGATGATTTCCGCCGGATAGCGGCGGCCGTCGTTGAACTCGATCTCGATCATCGAGCCGCCGTCGATGACGTGGTAGTTGGTCACGACTTCGCGCTCCGGGCTGATGACGAAGCCGGAGCCCTGCCCTTCGGACAGCGTCTCGCCCGTCTCGGTTGTCACGATGATATTCACCGTGGACCGGCTGACGTCGGCCACGAGGTCGGCAATGGATGGCAAGGACGTGATCGGTGCGTCCATGAGGTTGGCGGGCGGTGCGCTCAGCACGGGTGGCTGGGCTTGAGGAGGAATGATCCGCGCGCTGTCGGGCACGGGGAGCGTGACGAGCGTGAGGGCTTCCGGTGTAGCAGCCCCGTCGCGCAACGGTATGTAGTCGGTGTCGGGCTTTGCCGTCTTCGGCAACTCGATTGCCGGGATGACTTGCGCGGAGGCAGCGAGGGGCAGGCTCAGCAATGTCGCGGCGAGTAGTGCAGTCTGCGCGTGACGCATGGCGGGCCTCTCGGGTCTAGGACCGATGAAACCGCACAAAATGATTGTTGCTGGGCATCGGCCGGGGTTGGTCCGCATTAAAGCCCGCGCTTCCGAAGATATGCTTAACATCCTCCCACTGCCGCACACCCCAGCGCGGATCGCGGCGGCGCAGGCTGACGTCGAACTCCAGATTGGATGGTGCGCTGTGGTCGCCGAACAGGAACGGCCCGTAGAGGATCACCGTGTCCGTGAGCGCTTCCGCGCCCTTCACCAGACCCATCAGCGCTTCGATCGGCGCAATGTGGATCATGTTGGCTGAGAAGATCGCATCGACCGGCGAAAGCTCGGCCCACCACTCCGCCACGCGCAGGTCAATATCGAGCGGAGCGGGCCATCCTTCCCTCGCCCATGCGGCTTGGGACGCGCGCGACGCCGCGTCAGGGTCGGAGTATTGCCACACCACATCTGCGCGGAGCTCGCCCAGCGCTGCGCCATGCTCGCCCGTGCCGGAACCGAGCTCGAGCACGCCGGCATTCCGCGTAAGCAGTTCCGCCAGCGTTTCGGCGACGACCCGCTTGTTGCGGCCCGCCGACGGGGAGAACAGCTTGGCACCGTCCTGCGCGCGGTCCTCCAAGGCTATCGGCTCGTCGCTCATCCCGCGCGCGGTAGCGTGAGTTCGGCGCGAAGACCACCCAGCGCGCTTCGCGAGAGTTGCAGCTCCCCGCCATAGGCGTCAGCCAGATCGACCACGATGGACAGCCCAAGGCCTGAGCCGGGCGTCGCTTCGTCGAGCCGCGCGCCGCGCTTGAGCGCTGTCTCGATCTCCGCGTCCTCGATCCCGGGACCGTCATCCTCGATGACGACGCGCAGCTTTTCTCCGACCGGTTCGCGCAGCACGTCCACCGTGCCGCCCGTCCATTTCGCCGCATTGTCCATGAGATTGCCGACCATGTCCTCGAGGTCGCGCTTGTCGCCGCGAAACTTCAAGCCCGCCTCCCCGTCAACGTCGATGATCAAGTCCTTGTCGCGATGGATGCGCGGCAGCGTGCGGGCGAGCGCGCCGATGACCTCGTCCACCTCGCAGGTCAGGCCGATCGCCTGTCCCCGCGCGGCCGCACGCGCGCGGCGAAGGTGGTGGTCCACCTGCTCGCTCATGGCCTGCGTCTGACGGGCGACGATATCTGCGTCGATGGTGTCGGCGCTGCCCGCTTCGTTCTGCAACACGGCAATGGGCGTTTTCAGGCCGTGGGCGAGATTGCCGACATGGGTTTGCGCGCGCTCCACCACATTGCGGTTGTGCACGATCAGCGAGTTGAGCTCGTCCGCGAGGCCGGAGATTTCCGATGGATAGCGTCCATCGACCGTCACCGCCCTGCCCTCCCGCACATCCGCGACGCGGTCGGTGAGCGCAAAAAGCGGCCGCAATCCCAGCCGGACCTGCGCAAAGATGGCGGCGAGCAGGCCGAGGCTCAGCAGCAACAGCATCACGGTTGCCACGAGGGCGAAGTTGCGGATCGCGCGTGTGGCGGGGCGGCGGTCGGCGGCGGCGAGCGCGACAACGGAGGCATCCATCTGCGGCAGCGTCACCGTCCGCGCGACGACCCGCAAAGGTTCCCCGTCCGCTGCTGCTGATCCGCAACGCGTCGCCCGGCGCGTCCTGCAGGCGCGCGGCGCTGCGCGGGCTGAGCATCAGCGTTCCGCCATAGAGCGAGCGGGACGCCAGCAGCGGAGCCAGCCGGCCGTCTTCGCGCACCCGCGCGATCATCCAGTACCGGCCCGAAAGTGCGCGCTGATAGCGCGGATCGAGCGGCTCGCGCAGCAGGTCGAGCGTGCCGTCTTCTGTCACATCGACCGTGGCGATCAGGTCGGTCACCGCCTGCTCCAGCGGGTCGTCGAAGCTGGAATAGATCGTGCCGCGGTAGAGCCAGGTCAGCAGCAGCGCGGCCGCGATCAGCGCCGGAACCATCCACAGCGCCGCCGCACGGACCAGCCGCGTGACGAGCGATGGGTTGGGTGACGCCGTTTCCGGCATGGGGCTTCCCTAAGCCGCGTTGGGGGAGTCTGGATCGACCAAGCGATAGCCGAGGCCGCGCACGGTCTCGATCCGGTCCGTGCCGATCTTCTTGCGCAGGCGGCCAATGAAGACCTCGATCGTGTTGCTGTCGCGGTCGAAATCCTGGTCGTAGATGTGCTCGACCATTTCCGTGCGCGAGATCACCCGGCCCTTGTGGGCCGCCATATAGGCCAGCAGGCGGAATTCGTGGCTGGTCAGCTTGATGCCCATGCCGTTGACGAAAGCGCGCGCGGCGCGGTTGTCGACGACCAGATCGCCCAGCTCGATCACATCGGTCGTGTGACCCGCGGCTCGGCGCAGCAGAGCGCGCAGGCGGGCGAGAAGTTCCTCGGTATGGAAAGGCTTTGTCAGATAGTCGTCTGCGCCCGCATCGAACCCGGCGACTTTCTCGGACCATTGGTCACGCGCCGTCAGGATCAAAACCGGCATCTTAC
>JAHDEU010000013.1:4629-8824 GCA_020628635.1 Hellea sp.
GACGAACGCCCGCGCGGCGCGGTTGTCCACGACGAGGTCGCCCAGCTCGATCGTGTCCGTCGTGTGGCCTGCCGCCCGGCGCAGCAGGGCACGCAGGCGGGCCAGCAGCTCCTCGGTGTGGAATGGCTTGGTCAGATAGTCATCCGCGCCAGCATCAAAGCCGGCCACCTTCTCGGACCACTGGTCGCGCGCGGTCAGGATCAGCACGGGCATCTTGCGGTCGTCCGCGCGCCATTTCTGCAGGATGGACACGCCGTCGATCTGCGGCAGGCCAAGATCGAGGATCACCCCGTCATAGGGCTCGGTGTCTCCAAGGAAATGACCTTCCACGCCGTCATTGGCGACATCCACGGCATAGCCCTGCTCTTTCAGGACCTGCTTGAGCTGGCGGGACAGGTCCGGATCATCTTCGACGACTAGAATACGCATGAAAAACTCCAATAGCGGCAATGCGCTATCGGATGCGGCCCGTGTTCGCGTCAACCTTGATATCGCGCACCTGGCCGTTGTTCAGGATCACACGGACCACATAGACATCGCCCTTGCGGCGGATGTCCACGGCCTCGCGCGCGCCGCGCACGCTGCGCATGGCGATGCGCTTGGCCTCCGCGGGGCTGATCGCACGGCGAGCTTCGCGGGCATAGGAATGCGCCGTCACGGGCGCGCGGCGGAACTCCGGCGCGTTGGACGACGCTGCAGCGGGCGCAGCGAGAGCGCCCAGCAGCATGGCGGATATGACGACGAGTCGTTTCATTCGTGGTGCTCTACACGCAAAGCTCTGAACGCCGTCTGAATGTTGCGCTCACTCTGCGGCAAGGCCCGCTATATCAAGCCTTTGCGCAATGTGCTTGCGTCCTTGTCAGGAAGGGCAGCAACGATTTCGTCGGCACGACCGAGCTCGGCTTCCGTGAGTGTGACGATCAGTTCAACGATCAGATTGCCCTTGTCGGTCACGCCCTTGCCCTTGAGCCGCATCTTCTTGCCCGTGTTCGACCCCGGCGCGATCTTCAGCCCGACCGTGCCGCGCGGCATGGGCAGGCGCACGGTCGCGCCTTCCAGTGCTTCTCGCAAGCTGATGGGCAGGCGCAGATGCAGGTCCTTGCCGTCGCGGGTCAGGTTCGGGTGGTCCGCCACCTTCACCTTGACGCGGGCGTCACCGGCCGGGCCGCCGTTCAGCCCCGGCTGCCCCTTGCCCTTCACGCGCAAGGACTGGCCGTTCTTCACGCCTGCCGGGATACGCACCTTGGTCCCGCCCGGCAGCAGGCGCTCTCCGCCCTTGAGCGCTTCGGGCAGCTGCATCTTCACGGAGTATTCCACATCCGCGCCCTTGCGTTGCATGGGCGGGCGCCCCATCCCGCCGCGCATCCCGCCCATATTCATGCCGAAGAGCGAGCTGAACAGGTCGGCCATCTCGTCCTGACCGCCGGCCCGGCCGCCGAAACCCTCAAATCCGCCGAAACCTGTGGAGTAGCCAGCCCCCTGCCCGCCGCGCGGGTTGAAACCGCCCGCAAACGGGTTTCGCTGCTGGCCCTGCTCGTCGATCGCGCCGGTGTCGTATTGCTTGCGGAGCTCTTCATTCGACAACAGGTTATAAGCCGCCGTCACTTCCTTGAAGCGCTCCTCGGCTGCCTTGTCGTCCGGGTTGACGTCAGGGTGCAGTTCCTTGGCGAGCTTGCGATAGGCCGAACGGATTTCCTTGTCCGTCGCGGACTTCTTCACGCCCAGCAGCTCATATGGATTTTTCTTTGCCATTGCGTGACGTATCTAGTCACGCCTGCGACACTTTCAACACGGCCTGCCCCAGACTTTCGCGACCCAGAGAGTCGATTTGCGTAATTATGGCGCAATCGAATGGCGCAGTCTGAAGGGCGGTCGCGGCGGTGTCCACCACCTGTGTTTCCGCGCCCCTGTCCAGCCTTACCCGATATCGCAAGTGGGACGCGTCGTCGTCCCAGTCGTTGAGCGACACATCGCGGCCCGTCCAGGACAGGGTGTTGCCGTCCCAGCGCGGTCGGACAGGCGAAAGCGGCAACCGCGCGCGGTCCTGCCAAACGAGTGCGGCCGCCCTTGCCTCGCGCTCGGCCGACGCACCGGTCACCGTCACGCCTTGGCCGATCCAGTCTCGTGAAATGTCCAGCGTTTCCACGCCGGAGCCGAGCCACAGGATCCGCGCACCGGCAGGCACGTCGGCGACCATGTCGTCACTGCCGTCGAGCCCCCGGTGCAAATGCGAGACCGTGTATCGGTTGCGTCCTGACAAGACCGCCCGACGCGCCGCGATGATCTCCCAGCCGGCCGCAGTTTCCACGGCAAAGCGCAAGGTCGGCGCGGCTTGGGAGGACAGGCTGATACCTTCCATGGTGAACTCCAAGGCGGTGCTGCAATCCGCCAGCAAGGCCGTCTTGGCAGGGAGATCGGACAGGGTGGCGCCGATCCGCAGTGGTGCCGCCAACTCCGCTGTCTCGCCACCCGGGCCCGTCACCGACACGGGAGAGAACGGTCGCAGGAGCGCACCCACGCTCACCCCCGGACGGCCCGGCAGGTCAAATGCGATCAATTGTGGCGCGCCGGCATATGGGAGCGCGGAAGGCACCTCGGGCGTCGTGCCAGCCACCCAAGCAACCCCGCGCTCCACGTCGCGCCGCGCGGACAGCTCGACCGTCGTGCCGGATGTCAACTCATTCACCACCCACAGCGCGCCGTCATGGTCTATGCGGTCGCCCGTCTGCAGGCGAAGTCCGGGCAGTAGAGGAAGGGCGAGCGACAGCGTTTCCCCGCCCGCTTCAAGCGCCTCCAGATCGCGCCGGGCGACATAGCGGGCAAAACCCTCATCCAGCACGGCGGGCACGGACAGGTCGGCCACGGCGACCGTTTCTGCGCTCAGCTTCCGCGCGCTGGACGTCGCTGTCTGGTAGTCGCGCGCAGCATCGAGATAGGTCACGCGCACATCGCGCACGCGCTTTTCCGGATCCATCCGCGTGCGCTTCACCGGGCCTTGGAGCAGACTGTCAGGCGAGATCGCCAGCGCATCGCCACCACCCATGCTGAACACGACGTCGCCGCCGCGCTCCGCGATCTCGATGGCGAAAAGGCTCAGCAGCGGCCCCAGCGCGGCGCGGGCGCTCATGGGACGGTCCACGACATAGCCGGGAATGACGCCGGACACGCCCGACACGTCAATATCCGTCAGTCCCGAGCTTTCCGCCAGTTCCTCCACCACGTCGGCCACTGGCATCAGCCCGGTGCGGCCGTTCAGCCAGTGCCCGCGCGCCCAGTTGCCGCCGTCGCTCCACACATCATCGCGCGCCGGAAAGGCCGGATAGGGCCGCGCATCCCACGCCCAGATGCTGGCGCGGTCGAGGTCGACGAAGCCCGCCTCGTTGTGGTCAGCATAGTAGCCGAGGAAGGCCTCGATATAGCGCCGCTGGATCAGGTCATCCCGCGCACCGTCGCTATGGTAGGGTCGCGCGCTGTCGATGGACCGGCCGTCGAAGAAGACGTTTGGCTGGTTCGCGCCCTTGTCCACGGCCGGGCAGCCGACCTCAAGCAGCCAGATCGGCTTGGAGCGCGGCACCCAAGAGCTTTGCCCCGCAGGCTGGCCGCCGCGCCGCTCGACATGCGGCTGGCTCCACCAGTGGCGAAGGTCCTTGTAGCGATAGACCGGGTCGTCGATCGGCGTGCGGGTCTGAGCGTCGCGGTCCGCAGCGCTCGCATAATACCAGTCATAGCCTTCCCCACCTTCGACATTGGCACGCAGGTAGTCGAGATCATGCGCGCGGCGTCCCGGCACGGCGTCGGCATGGTCGTCCCCGTCGCGCCAGTCGGACAGCGGGAAATAGGCATCGATCCCGACCGCGTCGATGTTCGCGTCAGCCCAGAGCGGGTCGAGATGGTAGCGCACGTCGCCGCCGTTCTGGACACCGAAATAGTCGGACCAGTCGGCTGCGTAGGTGATCTTTGTCTGGCTCCCGACCACGCCTCGGACAGCAGCCGCGAGCGACCGCATGGCGGCGACGGCCGGGAAGCTCTCCCCAATGCGTGTGGCCATCAGCGCCTTGAGCTCCGAGCCAATTATTATGGCGTCCACGCCTCCGGCCTGCTGCGCCAGTCTCGCATGGTGCAGGATGTGGTGCCGGAAGCGCTCGTCATGGTCCGTGCCGAAGAAGGCACTGACATCGGCTGCGCTGCTCGCCGT
>JAHDEU010000013.1:8924-17174 GCA_020628635.1 Hellea sp.
CGCTTTTCCGCGCCTGGCCTGACCTCGCACGCGCCCGCATCCAGCGACGTGCCGAACCACGCCGAGATGATGCTGACATGGCGGCAGTTCGGCAGCTCGGACTGCAGCTGGTCGAGCGAGGTGATCAGGTCCGCCTCGCCCGAAAAGCTGTTCATGTTGGACGGAACGCTGACGCCGACGCTGGGCAGCTCTTCGACCACTGTCGGCGAAAGCGCGAACTCGCCCGTGCCCGGCAGCAGGTTGACCGAGCGTACGAGGCTTTCCAGCCGCCCCCCGCGCCGCACGGCCCGCACGACCTCCGCATTCATCGACGGCAGGCGGCCGCCATAGTCGTCCAGCGGGAAGTCCTCGAAGACCATATAGGCCGTGCCGCGAAAGGCCGGCACGTCGCCCGGCTCGGTCGCCGCAATGACGGGGTCGGGGCCTTGCGTCTCGGAGCCCGTATGCACCCGGATCGTCAGGCCGGACCGGCGCAGCACTTCGCCGTTCGCCCAGATACGGTCCACGCCGAGGATTTCGCCCTCGCACAGCGCGACGGCGAAGCTGATGGAGTAGGAATAGTTGCGCTGCACGGGTCCGCCGCCCTTGCCGCCGCCGACGCCCTCCTCTGTGACCGTCTCCCTCACCTGGCTGGCCCAGATGACCTGCCCGGCGAGACGCACGCGGCCGAAGACGCGCGGCATGGGCGCGCCGTCGCGGCTGGTCTGCAGCTTGAAGCTCTCCAGCCGCGGGCCTTCGAAGACGCGGTTGTCGAAAGCGCGGGTGATGGCGCTTGTCGCGGTCGAGACGGCCAGCGCGGTCAGTGCGCGGACACCGCCGCTGGCAGCGGCCTGGATGCCGGAAACGGCGAGCGTGGTCATGCGGTGGCTCCTTGGGGTGTGTCGGGAAAGCGAAAGGCGTGGGCGATGCGGCGCGACCAGAAGGGCGCGAGCCAGCTCTCCACCACGGCGCGGCCCCAATAGGCGTGGATGATCGTGTCAGGGCCGGACAGCAGGCCGACATGCTTGCACGGGCTGCCGGGCTTGAGCCGGAAGAGCAGCACGTCGCCGGGCTCGGGCGTCGCGATTTCCGTCAACCAGCGGCGGGCAGCGTGTAGCAGCGTTTCCTCGCCGCGCTCCTCCGCCCAGTTCGGTGTGTAGTCGGGTATCGACTCCGGCTCCTCGCCCATCAGCTCGCGCCAGATGCCACGGATGAGCCCGAGGCAGTCGCAGCCCACACCCTTGACCGAGGCCTGGTGCTGATAGGGCGTGTCGAGCCAGTCTTCGGCCGCGCGGACGATGTCCTCACGCATAGCGCGAGCCTCCGCTGCGGTTCGGGGTCAGGTGGACTCCGGTCTGGAGCGCGTCGTCGCCGAGCAGATAAGGGAAGCCGCGAAAGTTCACGGCGTTGGCAAAGCGGTCCTTGCAGGCGTCCAGCGTGCGCGGGCAGACCGTGCCGTCGGGGTAGTCGGCAAGATTCACCCCGCAGCGCGCGTCACCCAGTTCCGCATCGCAGCGGCGGGAGAAGACGCGACCCGTGGAACGGTCCAGCAAGGTCGCGCGGCCGAGCCAGTCGGCCTCGAACCCCTCCCCGTCGCGGCCAAGCGAGACCTCGCCAAGACGGCCGGATGTCATCAGGACATGGCTGTCCGGGTCCGACCAATCCACCCGATATTCCTCCAGCCGCGCGCCGTCGAGCGCGCCTGCCTTGATCGCCTCGGCGCTGAGCTCGATGTCGAACGTCGTGCGCACCGCGCCGCTATCCGCGTCGAACCCGGCGCGTTGTTCGGTATCCGCCGCAGCCATCGGGCGGCAGGTGACGCCGTCGAGAACGAGCGGCTGGTCGTGGTCCGTAAAGCCGTGCCGCGCGCCATCCCTCAGGGTAATGATGAAGGCGCGGGCGATGCTCTGGCAGTCATCCGCAAATGGCAGGTCACGCATGGGGCACCTCCCCCAGCACTTCGATCAGCGGAACCGACGCGACATTCACAGCGCCATCGGTCTCCAGGCCCAGGATCAGCTCGTCCGTGTCGAAGCGGACTGGCACGTCGAAGGTGAAGCTCGCCGTGACGAGCGCGCCGGATGGGGGTGGGTCGATGGTGACCACTCCAGCATTCAGACCATGCGTGACCACCTGCCCCGCCACGCGGACCTCCACCGTGTCCGCGACCGGCAAGGTAATGGGGCGCACCGCCTCGCCATAGCTCTTGCGCAGGGCGAACTCGGCCTGCGTCCCGTCGCCTACGCCGAGCAGCACGTCCTTTGCCGCATGGTCGATCGGGTCGCGGAAGCGGAAGCTGTGCAGAGATCCGCCCCGCGCTTCGTAGAAGGCCGCCAGTGCTTGCGCGTCCGCCAGCGACTTCACACCCGTCACGGCGTTGTAGCGGCGGCGGGCGCGGCTCTGCGTGGTGTTGCGGTGCTCCCTGCCCGAGGAAAGCGTGGCGATGTCGACCGCGCGGGTGGGCCCGCCGGTCGCGCCGAACGCCAGGGTGAGCGGAAACCGCTCGTCATGGAAAGCCATCTGTGTCTCCTAGATGCGGCCCGCGCCGGAGCCGACCGCGCGCGCCAGATGCGCGCCGATCTGCCCCTCGCTGCGGCGAAAGCCCTGCGCGTCCGAGACGCCGGACAGGTTCATGGTGATGTTGGTGGACGATTTGCCCCCGCCCAGCGCATCGCCGAGCCCCTTGGTCAGGCCGCCGACGAGCGCGTTGAGCGGTCCTTCGACCAGCTCCGCCACGGCAAGTTTGGCAAGATCCTTGAGCACCGACTCCGCCATGTCGGAGAAGGACAGCTGCCCCCGTTTGGCCGCGCCTTCGAGCGAACGCGCGATGCTCTCGCCCGCCGCCTCGAACGCGCTGGCGATCTCGTCCGCACCCTTGACGAGCGGGTCGGCGTCAAATGCGTCGAGCGCGTCGGCGGCTTTGTTCTGGTCGTCATCCATCGGGATAGTCCTCCATCAATTTGCGTAGGGCGTCCGTGTCGAGCGGCGCGGTGTCCGGGCGCAGCAGGGCAAGCCAGTCGGCCAGAGGCATCGTCCAGAACTCGCCCGGCGGCAGGTGCAGCTGGCGCACGGCGAGGCGGTGCCAGTCGGTGAAGGGCCAGCTCATGCGGGCACCAAAGACGTGCTGATGCAGGCGGCGAGCTGCGGCATGAGCGCGGCGACCTCGGCGTCGGTGACGGCGGACAGATCACCCGTCCCGCCCCCGCCGCGCAGCATCGCGCCCAGCAGCACACGCGCCGTGTCCGGGCCCATGACGCGGACCCGCTCGGCCAATGCGCGCGGGCTCTCGGCTCCCGTGACCTCCGCGATCTCCGCCAGTGCCCCGACCGTCAGGCGGAGCGTGCCGAGTGGGCTTTCCACGTCGCCCCTGCGGTAGTCGCTCACGCGGCCGCGAAGCTCGCAGGGCCCGTGGAAGCCAGTCCGATCTCGAACGTCGCTTCGCCCTTGTATGTCCCGCCATAGGTCAGGCTCGTCACCATGATCGGCGCGCTGATCGTGCCAAAGCCCGGCATGACCATCTGTGCATCGAGCTCCTCGCCCGCGAAGAAGGCCGCGCGGATGGCGGCGTCCGACTCGCGGCTGCGGAACACGCCCGATCCCGTCACGGCGACCGAGCGGATGCCCGCCTGTGGCAGCAATTCCGTCCAGCCTTGCGAGCCGCTATCGGTCACATCCACGCTCGTCGCGTTCATGCGCACCGATTTGGTGCGCAGCCCGGCGACGGTTTTGAATCCCTCGCCGCTATCGACCCGTAGCAGCAGGTCTCGTCCCAGTTTGGCTGTCATCTATTCGTCCTCCATGATGATCGACAGGCGCAGCAGGCCGTGCCGGGTGCGGCCGTCGGGCGCGCGGAAAATGTCCGTGAGTGTGGGCACGCTGCGATGCGGCAGCTGGTTGGCGATCGCCGTCTCGACCTGGCGCAGCAGCTCCAGCGCTTCGGCGCGGGATGTGGCGCGCGACCAGACATGCAGCGTCACCGCGTTGGTCGTGCGGGTTGTGTCGTCGGCGGAAGCATCCCGGCTCTCGATGCGGCCATAGGTGAGGTAGGGGTAGGTCGGCTCCGGCGGCACCTCGTCATAGGCGCGCACCTGCCCGTCCTTGCCCATGCTGTTCTGCAGGGCCGTGTCGGCGCTCAGCGCGGCGTGTATGTCGCGTTGCAGCCGCAATGCATGATCGGCGAGCGACGTCACGACAGCACCTCTTCGCAGATCAGGTGTAGCCGCTCGAAGCGCGTGTCGGGGTCGGACACGGCGACGACGCGCAGCGTCCGGCCCTGCCAGACGACGCGGGCGCGGTGGGACAGGTCCGAACGGTGACGGATGGTGATGCGGTAGGACTGCACGACACGCAGGCGGCCGTTCTCGACTGCCTCCGAAATCGTACGCGGCTCGACCATGGCCCAGACCGCGCGCTGGAAGGACCAGCTCGTGATCGTGCCGCCGACATCGTCGCGCACCTCGCTCGGCGCGTAGACGCCGATGCGATGGCGGAGCTGGCCAATCATGGGGTCACCACGCGGTAGGGCGCGATCAGCGCCTGCACCATGAGCGGCAGGCCTTCCGCACTGTCGCGGTGCTCATAGCAATAGCTGACCAGCAGGAGCATGGCCTGGCGCAGCGGCGCAGGCACGTCGGACGGCGTGGGGCCGTAGCCCGCGGTGAAGATGATCGTCGTCGGCGCATCGACGCGCAGGCAGACGGGTCGCACGGCTAGCCTGGGCGCAAAGCCCTGCACGTCCGTGACTGGCCAGCGCGGCAGCACGACGGTCCCGGCCTCCGCCTCGTAACGGAACTCCCTCTCGATCATGGCGACGCCGAGCAGCGTTTCGATGCGGTCGCGCGCGGATGCAACCAGCATGGCGATCAGTCCATCCTCATGGTCGTGGTCGACGCGCAGGAAGGTCTTGGCCTCGGCGAGCGTGACGGGTTCGGCGGGCGGTGGGTCGGTCTGGATGAGCATGAGAAGTCCCTTGGAAATCGAGCAAAGAAAAACCCGCCAGCCGGAAGCTGGCGGGTCGTGTTGGTGAGTGGACTTCGCCTTACGCGGCGAAGCTCAGCAGGCTGATCGCATCCTTGTCCTGCACGCCGCCGCCGACGCGCTTGGTCGTGTAGAACAGCACGTAGGGCTTGGCGGAATAGGGATCGCGCAGGACACGCACGCCCTGGCGGTCGGCAATCATGTAGCCACGGCGGAAGTCACCGAAGGCGATGGCCGACCCGCCGGAAACGATGTCGGGCATCTGCTCCATCTCGGTGACGTCATAGCCGAGCAGCTGCGACGGCTGACCCGACGCGCCGGGCGTCCAGACATAGTTGCCATCCGCGTCCTTGATCTTGCGGATCTCGGACAGGGTGCGGCGGTTCATGACGAAGGACGCGCCCGGGCGGTAGATCGACTTGGGCGCGTAGATCAGATCCATCAGCGTGTCGTATTGGGTCGCCCCGAAGCTGCCCTCCACACCCGTGACGATCTCGTTCAGCGCATCCGCCGTGCCTTGGTAGCTCAGAAAGCCACGCGGCTTGTCCACGCCGTCGCCATTGACGAAGGCGGCCGTTTCCTGCGCAGCAAACACGTCGCGCACTTCTTCCGCCAGCCACGCATCGACATCGGCCACGCTGTCATCCAGCAGGGCCTGTGTCGCGGCGGGCATGGCGTAGAGCTCGCCCGCCGGGAAGGCAACGAGGGTCAGGCTGGGGGCCGTGGTTTCGGGGCGCGGGTCTGTCTCGCCGACCCAGCCGGTGGTGGGCTGACCGGAGGAGACCGGCTTGCGGAACTGTCCGCTGCCGATCTTGCGCACCGTCGCGATACGGCGCATGGGCGAGGCCTGCTCCAGCGCCGTGTCGATCTGGTTTTCCGTCTCGACCGGCGCGACATAGCCGCCGTCGCCGTCCGTGGTCGAGAGCGACTTGAGCTCCGTCAGAGCGCTCTCGTCACCCGAGCGGATGAAGCGCGACCAGGCGGATTTGGCCTCGTTCACGGGCTTCGCGACTACCGGCTGCGACAGCGAGACGGAGAGCGTTTCCAGCCGGCGGTTCAGGCGCTCGACCTTCTCTGTGAGCAGCGGATCGGCGGCGGATTTGCTCTCGATCTCCGCCAGGCGGGCATCATTGGCGTCGCGGAAGGCCGCGAAGGTCTGGGCGAAGTCTTCACTCGCCATTTTGGTTTCGATTTGTGTCACGCAAGGGCTCCTTTGGGCTGCGTATGAGTGTCGTCGAAGGTCTCAATCCGGGCGGTGCCCAGCATCGGGAAGGCGACGACCGACACTTCCCTGAGATCCAGATCGAGCAGCTCTCGCCGCCCTGTTCCGCCACGCGAACGCCGCGTGCGGTAGCCGATCGACAGACCGGAAATCTTGCGGGCGCGGATGAGGCGCGCGACGGCTGGGTCGCTGACCTCGCCCTCGACGAACAGCCCGGTCGCGTCCTCGCGCGCGCGGAGCCAACGGCCGATGGGACGCTGGTGATCCGACAGCATGGGCAGCTCGCCCTTCCGGGACAGCAGGCTCGCCGCAAAAGCACCGGGCCGAACAATGTCCCCGCCCGCATCGCGCTCGCCAAAGCGCGACGCGTAGCCGCTAATTCTCATCGTGGACCGCCTCCTCGATGCGGCGCAGGCTCTCGCGCATGATGGCGGTCTCGCCTTCCAATCGGGCAAGGCGCACGGACACGTCGGTGTTGACCATGTGGTCGCGTTCGAGATCCGCCAGCCGCGCTTCGGCGGCTCCGACCCAGAAGATCGCGGCCGCCGTTTCCAGCGCGACCGTGACCATCAGCGCCATGCCGATGGAGCGGTCGAACTTCATCGGCGCGACGCGGATGCCCTCGTCCGGTATCATTGTGCTGGCTCCAGACCAGCCAGCGCGCGGCGCTCGGCATCTGTCAGGAAGCTCGCGGCCTGCAGGCGTGCCCAGAGCGCGGCGCGCTCCCCGGCCAGCGCGGGCACGGCGTCGAGATCGGGGCGAAGCGCGATCTCATCACCGAAAGCCGACAGCCAGCGGGACAGGCCGCGCGCGCTGCGGCCGACGAGCGGCAGGATCGTCTGCCGCCAGAAGGCGCGGTTGGCCTCCTGGTAGTTGGCGTAGGTGTTGTCGCCCGGAATGCCGAGCAGCATGGGCGGCACGCCGAAGGCCAGCGCGATGTCCCGCGCGGCCTCGCGGCGGCCTTGGGTGAAGTCCATGTCGGACGGGCTCAGCCCCATCGACTTCCAGTCCAGCCCGCCTTCCAGCACCATGGGGCGGCCCGCGCGGTCCGGCCCGGTGAAGCCGCTCTCCAGCTCGGACTTCAGCCGCGTGACCTGCTCCGCCGACAGCCGGTCGCCGGGCCCGCCATTGTAGATCAGCGCACCGGACGGACGCGCGGAGTTGTCGAGCAGGCTCTTGGCCCAGCGCGTGCCCTGATTGTGCAAATCGAGGCTGGTGGCGGCGGCGCGAAGTGGCGACTGCCCGCCCGTGTTCATCGGATCGAACAGCTCGATCCCGAACACGTCGCAACGGCCCGTGAGCGGATCGCGCGGATGGACCGACTTGCCCGCCGCCGTCTGCAGCTCGTAACCGGCGGGACGGCCCGCGCGGTCCGTCAGCGGGCGCACCGTGTCGGGGCGGATCGCGCGGATCGCGACCACGTCGCCGTCCAGAACGCCGGCCAACAGATGGGCCCGGCCCGCGAGCTGGAGGTAGCCGAAGAACTGCTCCATCGTGTCGTCGCTTGCGAGCACGTCGGGCGCTCCAGCCAGCGGCACGCTCGCAGCGGCTTCGGAAATCAGCCGGACGCAGCGATAGACCACCGGGTTGTTGCCGAAGCCCTCGCGGCAGAGCGAGCCGAAGTCGTGGCTGGTGAAGCGGGCGCGGCGCGACAGCTCCAGCGCGACGAGGGGCGCGCTTTTGATCTCTCGTTCGGGCACAGCAACAGGCGCGGGCGCGCGGCCCGAAAAGGGTAGTCTCATAGGGGGTCCCCGGATCGTGTGGGTGCAAAGAAAAAGCCGCTCCCGGTGGAAGCGGCCCGGCTCGTTCAAAGAGCGTTTTTGCAGCGATAAGGGGTTTATGGGCCATCCCGGGATGGGCGGGGATGTTTCTCCTCACATTTCCCGTAAGACGTTGAGAAGTCTCGGGACTTACGCGACCTTGAACAGGGATGGACTTCTGGGCCGGTCACCCAGCAGGGTCAGGGTCAGCTTGTAGTTCACGCGCAGGTCCTCGCGCAGGGTCTCATCTGATAACAACGAGGCGAGCGTGATGGCGCCGCGATAGGCATCGCGGGCGGACACCAGCGCGTC
>JAHDEU010000014.1 GCA_020628635.1 Hellea sp.
GCTGATGCGCTCGGCAGGCACGGCGAAGGCAATGCCCGTGCGGTGGCCGCGCGCCTGCAGGACCGATGTGGCAATGCCGAGCACGCGACCCTGCGCGTCCACCAACGGCCCGCCGCTATTGCCGGGGTTGAGCGCGGCGTCGGTCTGCAGCGAGGCCGCCTCTTCCACGTCCGGGCGAAGGGCGGAGATTACGCCAGCGGACACGCTGTAGCGAAGATCGAAGGGATGGCCGATGGCGAAGACGCCCTCTCCGACACGCGGCGTCGCCCGCCGGAGTTCCAACGCGGGTCGGTCGAGAGCAGGCACGCGGAGCAGGACGAGGTCGGCATCCAACTCCCGACGCACGACCTCCGCCGCGAGCCCGTCCACGCGCACGCCCTGGCCGTCGCCCACCACATGCGCATTGGTCAGCACGCCCTGCGCGACAACGAAGCCCGCGCCCGCATGACGGCCGTCCTTGCGGATGACGACGACGGAGCCGCTCACTCGCTCGATCATGTCCGGCACGTCGCCCGGATGGGTGCAGCCCGGTGCGGGCCAGAGTGTGAGGACGAGCAGGAGAGAGAGGCGCAGGCATGTATTTATCAGTTCCATGCAACGAAACTGACCCTGCCGCGCCAGGCGGGGATGCGATGGTTGTGAAACGCGGTTGGGCTGGCTTCAGCCGCCCTCCCCGCGTGGACACAAGGCTAGGGCGAGGTGTGGTGCTGGCCGCGGAACGGCATCAGGCCGGGCTTGACCGCGCCGAGCTTGCGCAGCTCATACAGGTCGAAGATGGAGAAGCCGACCTTGGAGACGATGGGCAACAGAACGAACAGGGCGAGTTCGGTATCGATCGGCAGCGCGCCCACGCCGCTTGGACCGAGGGCCCAGATCAGCGGATAGCCCAGCCATGCCAATGAGAGGAAGGCCGCGACCTTCACATAGGCGCGGCCGACATCGTCGCCCTGCTCATAGGCGGTCGCGCGCAGGCGGCCCCAGGTGATAGCCAGGATGATAAGCAGGCACACCACGCCGATCGTGAACCACGTCCACTTCGCCCAGTCCTGGCTCGCCCAATCGCCCATGAAGCCCGCGACGATCATCATGATGTTGGCCGCGATCACACCTGCGAGCAGCGGGCGTTGCATGTGGCGGCGGAAATGGGCGGTCGAGACCAGCGCCCAGAGCAGCAGAGGCGTCGTGACGATCCAGTCCAGATAGCGCCCCAGATAGAGCGGGTCGCGCCCCGGCATCTCGATCACGGTCTGCCCCGTCAGCATGCCGAAATACATCAGGCCCGACCAGATCGGGATCACCATGGCGACCCAGTATTCGTCCTTGGGCACACCCTTGGGATCGCGCGACCAGACCCAGAACAGCAGCGCGCCCGCCGCCATGGCGCTAATGTAAATGAGGTACCATGTCGTGTCAGTCATGCGCGCGCAAACGCGGATACGCCGCTTTGGTTGCGTGGATGGGTCAGACCGTTTTCCGCGGATAATTGCAGAGATGCTCAATCGGGCAGTGCGGGCATTCCGGCGTGCGGCTCTTGCAGATGCGCTTGCCGAAATTCAGCAGCCAGAAATGCGCTTCGGGTTTGGCCCAGTCGGGCGCGCGTTCGTCCAGTGACGCTGCCACCTGCGCCTCCACCTTGCCGGCCGCCAGCCCCGTGCGCTGGCAGACGCGGCGAATATGCGTGTCCACGGCGATATGCGGCTCGCCGAATGCGAAATGTGCGACGAGGTCCGCGCATTTGCGCCCGATCCCGTGCAGCTTGATCAGCTCGTCGCGCGTGTCCGGCACGACGCCGTCATAGTCCTCCAACAACTGCTCGCAGAACTTCCGGATGTTGCGCGTCTTCATGTTGTAGAGCCCGGCCGGGCGGATGGCCTGCGCGATCTGTTCGTCCGAGAGCTTCAGCATGCCACGGGGCGAGCGCGCCAGCTTGAACAGCGCCGTGGTCGCTTGCGCCGTGTTGCGGTCGAGGCTTTGCGCCGACAGCATGCAGGAGATGCAGGACCGGAAGGGCGACTTCGCCCGCTTCGGCCCGCGCGCCCTGCGCGAATCGCCCGGCATGACTTCGGAGAGGATGCGCAGAGCCGTCTCGACATCCTCGAGAGGCATGGGTGAGTGCGCGTGGATCGTGGCCATGCGGACTATACGCACGGAGGCGGAAATCGGAGCCGGCATGGCCTGAACGGACAAAGCGCCGTGGCCGAAAAACACTATCTCCACACTGGAGCCTTTGGTATTTTTTAAAGCAGCCCGCCGCGAATGTCGGCACTCGGTAGGCGGGCCACGACCAAAACGAGGCGCCAATCATGAACACTCTTCCGACCATCACGACACCTTCGCGTTTGCGCGTTGGGGAAAACAGCGAAAGCAATCCGCTTGCAGGCCTGCAGGTCGCCGACGCGGATGGGGACATCCTGACAGTCACGATTGCGGTCAGCGGACTGCTCGACCTCGGTGTGACCGACGGTCTGACCTTCACCACGGGCGACGGCGCGGGTGATTCCCTGCTCGTCTTTTCAGGCAGCGTCGCCGACCTCAATGCGGCGCTGGGCAGCCTGTCCTACACGCCGCCGGCGGGTTTCAACGGGCGGGAAACGTTCAACGTGTCCGTCGCGGATGGCGGCGAAGGATTGACTGCGGGACAGTTTGGATCGTCCCTGACCCGGGCGGATTTTTCCGGCGATAACGGGTTTATCCTGACAGGCACCAACACGTTCGACAATTTCGGCATCGCCGTGGAAAGCATTGGCGACATCAACAATGACGGCATTGACGACCTCGCCATCGCGTCGCGGCAGAATGACGGCCAGGTTTCCAACAGCCGGACGTCGGATGTCTATGTGCTGTTCGGATCGACGGATTTCGACGCGGGCGCAATCGACATCGAAAACCTCGATGGCAGCGACGGCTTCATCTTCCGCAGCAATGAAGACGGCGATGGCTTCGGCATCGAAGTCGCGGCGCTCGGCGACATCGACGGGGACGGGGTCGCGGACTTCGCCGTGACGGCCAGTTCGACAAATAACGGGATCGGCCCCAGCCAGGTGCGGGCCAATGCGGGCGCGGTTCATGTCGTGCTGGGCGGAACCGATATTGGCAGCGACGGGCTCATATCCGCCCAAACCCTGGTGGCGGACGGCAACGGGTTCACGGTGTTCGGCTCTTCGACGCTGCGGCAACTCGGCTCCGACCTGTCGGGAACAGGCGACATAAACGGGGACGGTTTCGACGACTTCGTGATCTCTCAACGCTTCCAGCCCACGCAGGACGGAACAGAATCCGCCGGCCGCGCCACTGTGATATTCGGCAGCGAGGATCTGGGAACCGAGAATATCGACGTATCCGACCTGTCATCGCTGGACGGCTTCATCATCGAGGGCATCAGGCAAGGCGATGGGCTGGCGCAGGATGCTGCGAATATTGGCGATGTGAACGGCGACGGTATTGACGACCTGTTGCTCGGCTCGCCCTTCAGCGACACGGAAACGGAGAATGGCAACGGCGCGGCCTACCTGGTTTTCGGCAGCACCGACCTCGGCGAGGGCGGCAGCTTCGACCTGACCACGCTGGACGGCACGAACGGCATTGCCTTCCTCGGCGTCGACAGGTCGGACTTTGCAGGTTTCTCCGTGACGGGGCTGGGCGATTTCAACGGCGACGGCGTCGACGATTTCGCCGTGGCCGCCTATCTAGCCGACCCTGAAGACGGCGAAATCCGGGGCGAGACCTATGTGGTCTATGGCGGCACGGAACTGGGCGCTGACGGCGGCACGGTCAATCTCGGCGACATAGACGGCCTGAACGGCGTGACGATCGTGGGAAGCGGCGTGACCGGCAGCACCAATGCGGGCTTCGACGTCGAGGGCATTGGCGACGTCAACAGCGACGGTTTTGCCGACATCCTGATCGGCGCGCCGACCTTCAACGACGGCACCACGCGCTTTGCGACCGGCGCGTCCTATGTGGTCTTCGGCTCGGACGAGGCGTTTGCCGACCGCACGATCGATCTGGGCAATCTCTCGGAGGATGAGGGCTTCGCTATTTTCGGCGACATCCAGAATGCGCGTTTCGGGGAAAACGTGGCATCGGCCGGTGACTTCAACGGCGATGGCATTCCGGACCTCGCCATCGGCATTGACGATGCCACCGTGGGCGAAACCCGTAGCGCAGGCGAAGTTTTCGTCCTGTATGGCCGCGGCGAATCCGGGCAGATCACCGTGCGCGACACCTTCGAGGTCTCGGTCGCGCAGTTCGGCACGACCGACGATGACGAGATCGACGGCACTGACGAGGGCGAGATCATCGACGCCCTGTCCGGCGACGACATGATCGACGGAGCGGCCGGCGACGACACGCTCTACGGCAATGAGGGGGCCGACACGGTGTTCGGCGGGGCGGGCGACGACACGCTCTACGGCGACGACGAAACAGAGATCACCGGCTCTGGCAACGACACCCTGCTCGGCGGCGCAGGCGGCGACAGCCTGTTTGGCGGCGAGGGCATGGACACGCTCATCGGCGACCGGGTGAGCGCGCTGGACACCGGAACCGACGAGGGCTGGCTCTACCTCGCCTTCCGCGCGAGCTTCGACCGCGACCCCGACGCCGAAGGCTACGCACAATTCCTGTCCGCCCTGCGCATTGGCGAACTCGACCGGGACACCGTTTTGGAGAGCTTCATAAGCTCGGACGAATTCCAAAACGGCTACGGCCAGCTCGACAATTTCGACTTCGTCGCGGCGCTCTACCGCAATGTGCTGGAGCGTGAGGGCGACACATTCGAGATCGACTCCTTCGCGACCGAGCTCGACAACGGTGCGAGCCGCGGCGCGGTGCTGGCCGACTTCATCGGATCGCCGGAATTCGCCGATCTTCGCGCGCTCGACAGTGCGGGCTTCGCGACCAATGTCGTGTTGAACCCGGCTGAAGGCTTCGTATTCCGCGCCTACCAGGCCGTGCTGGGCCGGGAGCCGGACGCGGAAGGCTTCACCAATTTCGTCAATGCGCTGCAAAGCGACGCGCGCACGATAGAGGCGATCGTGTTCGAATTCGCCGAGTCAGACGAGTTCGCCGCCACCTACGGCGAGCTGGACGATGCCGCTTTCATCGAACTTCTCTACGACAATGTCCTTCCCGGCAATGAGGACCCGGCCGGACGCGCGGCCTACATCGCGGCGCTCGAGAATGACGAGGTCGCGCGCATCGAGATCGTGCTGGAGTTCGTGCAGAGCTTCGAGTTCCGCGAAGCGACCCGGGACGACGCGGCGAACTTCGTGGCGAGCGTCTATGACGGCAGCACCGACGATGTGCTGGATGGCGGCGCGGGCAACGACATGCTGCTGGGCGGACGCGGCAACGACGTTTTCGTGGTCAGCGAAGGCACGGACCGCATCTTCGACTTCACCATCGGCGAAGACACCATCGATCTGTCCGGCCTCGGCGAGGCATTCGACACCGTCGCGGAAATCATTGCCGTCGGCACTCAATCGGGTGCCGATGCGGTGTTCGACTTCGGCGCGGCCGGCACGCTGGAGCTCGCCAATGTGCTGTTAGCCGATCTGAGCGCTGAGGACTTCGGCCTGAATCCGGCAAAAGGGAACGCATCTGAAATCCCGGTCGCCGAAGTGCAGCCCGCCCCCGACGCGTCTGCGCTGGACCTGCAGCCGTGGATGGAGGATGGCAGCTGGATCGACGACAGCTGGCTGGAGGTCTGGCTGTAGGCCGGATCGCGGCGTCGCACACGCAGGGCGCTGCGTGCCTCGCAGCGCTTTCCAAGCCGCGCTCGCCCCGCTAGAGCGCGCGCATGAGTGTCCCTTCCGTACAGGTCGACATGGTGTCGGACTTCGTCTGCCCTTGGTGCTGGCTGGGTTATGCGCAATTTTCTGAAGCCGCCCGGACCACCCTGCCCGTGCCCGACCTCACCTTCCGTCCCTACATGCTGGACCCGTCGGTCCCAGACGAGGGGCAGGACTACCGCGAATACATGGCGGCCAAGTTCGGCGGCGGCGGTTCGGACCGGTTCAAGGCGTCGCGCGAACATCTGGAGCGAGAGGGCGAAAAGCTCGGCATCGCGTTTGATTTCAAGGCCATCACCCGCCGCCCCAACAGCCTGAACGCGCACCGGCTGCTGAAATGGGCGCAAGGCCCCGGTGGGAGTATGGCCAAGGGCGCGCTGGTCGCGACCGGCATCTTCCGCGCCTATCACGAACAGGGCCGCGACATCGGCGACACGGACGTGCTGGTGGATATTGCCGAAGCCGCAGAGCTCGATGGCGATCTCGTGCGCGAATTGCTCGCGGGACAAAGCGACAAGCTGGAGATCATGCAGGAAGTGCAGTTCTTCCGCGGGCTCGGCGTGTCGGGCGTGCCGACATTCATCTACAACGGACAGCTCGCCGTGCAGGGCGCTCAGGAGCCGGACAAGCACAAGCGGGCTTTCAAGGAAGCCGCGAAACTCGCAAGCCAGGGATAATACCATGACCTCATTTCAGATCGTCGCTCTCTATGTCGCGCTCTCGCTCGTGCTCAATGTGGTGCTGATGCTGCGCGTGGGTCGCGGGCGGCTCTCCAAGGGGATCAATCTTGGCGATGGCGGGGATGCGGATATGATCTCGCGCGTGCGCGCCCATGGCAATTACATCGAGAACGCGCCGCTCATGCTGATTGGGCTGTTCGCGCTCGCCATGCTCAGCGGCGCACCTATCGCCCTGCACATCTTCGGCGCGCTCTATTTCATCGGGCGGCTGCTGCACGCGCTCGGCATGGCGGGCACGTTTGGGCAGGGTCGGCTGATCGGCACGGTTTCCAGCCTGCTCGCCTATCTCGGCATGGCCATCTACATCATCGTGCTGATCTTCATCCACGGACCGGTCTAAGGTGGGAGACCCGCTCCCGGAGAACCGCCTCGAACAACCCCTCGCCGCCCTGCTGCGCCATGCACGCGAAGCGGGGGCGGATGCGGCGGATGCCATTGGTGTCTATGGCCGCTCGTCCGGCGTGGCGGTGCGCGGAGGCGAGCTGGAGGACATCGACAACAGCGAGGGCTCCGACATCGGCCTGCGCGTGCTGATCGGACGCAGACAGGCCTGCGTGTCCGGCTCGGACCTGGCGCCAGCGGCGCTGCAACGCCTTGCCGAACGCGCCGTCGCCATGGCCAAGCTCGCGCCCGAAGACCCCTATTGCGGCCTTGCCCCAGCGGAGCGCTTGTCAGACCGCACGGATGCGGACGGCCTCGAACTTTCTGACCCCACCCAACTCACCCCCGAACAGCTCAAGGCCCGCGCGCTGGAAGTGGAAGCGGCCGCGCTGTCCATTCCTGGTGTCCGCCAGGCCGAAGGCGCGCAGGCGAGCTTTTCCGTCTCCTCCGTCCGGCTGATGACCAGCCACGGTTTCGACGGCGGCTACAGTTCCACCCGCCACGGCCTGAGCGTGTCTGCGCTGGCTGAGCAGGACGGCGCGATGGAGCGCGATTACGACTATGGCTCGACCCGCTGGATGTCGGACCTGCGGGCACCCGATGAGATCGGACGCAAGGCGGGAGAGCGGGCCGTGCGACGGCTCGGCTCCGCACCGATGAACTCCGGCGCCATGCCGATCATCTTCTCGCACCGCGTCTCGGGCAGTCTCGTCGGCGCTCTGCTCGGCGCGATCAACGGCGCGGCCGTGGCGCGGGGCGTGAGCTTTCTGAAAGACGCGATGGGAGACATGCTTTTCCCCGAAGCCGTGCAGGTCATCGACGACCCCATGCGCCTGCGCGGGCTGGGCTCGCGACCCTTCGACGGAGAAGGTGTCGCGACGGACCTCACCCGCATCATCGAGAACGGCCAGCTGACGACATGGCTGCTCAACAGTTCCGCCGCGCGCCAGCTGGAACTGGAAACCACCGGCCACGCCGCACGCGGCCTGTCCAGCCCGCCGGGCATTTCGACGTCCAACGTTCATCTTGCAGCGGGCAGCGAAAGCCTCGACGCGCTCATCGCCAAGGCCGGGAACGGCATGCTGGTGCGCGAGATGTTCGGGCCGTCGCTCAATCCGACCACTGGCGATTATTCAGTGGGTTGCTCCGGCACCGAAATCCGTGGCGGACAGCTCGCGGGGCCCGTGAGCGAGGTCACCATTGCGGGCAATCTGCGCGACATGTTCAGCTCACTCGAGGCCGCCAGCGACCTCCACTTCGAGCACGAGGTCAATGCGCCGTCCGTGCTGCTGGGAGGCATGACGCTTGCCGGGAAGTGAGCCGCTGCCGAGCGTCGAGGACGATCTCGCCCTCATCCGCCGCGTCGTGCGCGGGGCGGGCGAGCTGTGCCTGGAGCATTTTCACCGCAACGATTCAAAGTCCTGGAACAAGGACAACAACTCTCCGGTGACCGAAGCCGACCTCGCGGTGAACGACTATCTGGAAGCCGAGCTGATGGCCGCGCGTCCGAATTACGGCTGGCTGTCCGAGGAGACGGCGGACGACCAGTCGCGCCACGACCGGGCGCGGACATTCGTCGTGGACCCCATCGACGGCACCCGCGCCTTCATCGACCGCAAGCCCGGCTTCGCGGTCAGCGTCGCGGTGATCGAAGCGGGCGAGGCCATCGCGGGCGCGGTGTTCAATCCGCTGAAGGACGAGTTCTTTGATGCGTCGCGCGGCGGCGGGGCGCGGCTGAACGGCAAGGCGCTTGGCGTGTCCGATTGCACGGCGGAAGGCGGCTGCGTCATGGTCGGCTATCCGCGCAAGTTCCAGCGCATGGGCTTTCCCGACATGCGCTACAAGATCACCAATTCCATGGCCTACCGCATGGCGATGGTCGCGGGCGGGGCGGCGGACGCGACTGTGTCCTTCACGCCGAAATCGGATTGGGACGTTGCCGCCGCCGCGCTGATTGCATCGGAAGCCGGTGCGAAAGTCACCAACCTCCACGGCGATCCCATGCGCTTCGACGGGCAGAGCACCATGGGCATGGGCGTGATTTGCGCTAGCCCGCCGCTGCACGCCTTGCTATTGGAGCGCGTCAGCCCGATCATCGACGACATCGCGTCGGGACGGGCCTCCGTCAAAGACTTCCGTTACCTGGGAACCACCATGAGCGACCGCGACAACGCACCCATCCAGCTGCTGCACCTCGTCATCGGGGGAGAGCTGATCGACCCCAACAAGACGACCTTCAAGAACCTGGCAGACGTTGAGTTCGTCGGCGCCTATGCCAACTACGCCGACGCGCATGATGCGTGGAAATCGGCGGCGCAGCGCACCGTGGACAATGCCCATGCGCGCTATTTCATCCTGCACGCCCATGAGCTGATCGACCCGGACAAGGACGGCATCATTGGCTGATCCCTCCCCTGCCCCGGAGTCCGCTCCGGGTCCGGACCGCGCCCTGCTCCGCAGGCTGTGGCGCGAATATCTTTCCCCGCAGCGCGGACTGCTGATCCGCGCCGCCCTGCTGATGGCGGTCTATGCGGCTGCCACGGCTGCCTATGTCTTCGTCATCCAGATCGTCATCGACGCGGCGGGAGAGGGTCGCAGCGTCGAGGGCTATGCGCGGCTGGTCCTGCCTGTCGCCATCGGCGTGCCGCTGATCAGCGCGACGACCAACTACCTCCAGCGCATCGCGACCAACCGCATCGCACTCAACGCCGTGGCCGAGATGCAGACGCGCATGTTCGATGCGAGCCTCGATGCCGACCTCGCCACCTTTTCCGCCCAAGGCTCCGGCGGGTTGATCTCGCGTTTCGTCTCCGACGTCGGCGTGGTCAGCAACGCGCTGATCCGCATCATCGGCAATCTCGTGCGCGACGTGCTGACGGTAATTTTCCTGATCGGCTCCATGCTTTTCTTGAGCTGGCAACTCTCGGTCGCGCTGGTCGTCTTCATCCTCGCCCTCGCACCGCTCATTGCGCTCTCCCAGAAAATGCGCGGCTCGGCCCATGACGCGCAGGCCCATGTCGGGCGCATCACGGGCGAGCTGAAGGAGAGCTTCGACGGCGCGCGCATGGTCCGCGCCTATGGCTTGCAGAACCGCGAGCGCGCCCGGCTGGGCGAGAGTTTCGCCACGCGCATCCGGCTGTTCCTGAAGCTGGTCAGCCAGCAGGCGCGTGTCGATCCGATCCTCGAAGTGCTGGGCGGGTTTGCCATCGCCGCCGTCATGATCTTCGGCATCTGGTTGTTGAGGCGCGACGCGATCACGCCGGGCGAGATCGCGGGTGTGCTGGGCGGGGTGCTGTTCATCGCGCCCAAGCTGCGCGCGCTCGGCACCATGAACAATGTGGTGCAGGAAATGCTCGCCAGCCTGTCGCGCATCTTCTCCGTCACCGACATGCGGGGCACCATCACCGACGCACCGGATGCAACCGCGCTGACGGACCCGCGCGGCCGGGTCGAACTGCGCGACGTCGGCTTTTCCTATGCCGACGGAACCGAAGCCCTGCACGGCGTGTCGATCCTTGCCGAACCGGGACAGCGCATCGCGCTGGTCGGGCCGAGCGGCGGCGGCAAGACGACCATCCTCAACCTCGTGCCGCGCCTGTTCGACGCGACCTCCGGCGCGGTGCTGGTCGATGGACGCGACGTGCGCGAACTCACGCTGGAGAGCTTGCGCGAGAACATCGCCCTCGTGTCCCAGCACGTTACCCTGTTCGCTGACACGGTGGCCGAGAACATCCGCCTCGGCCGCCCGGAGGCGAGCCGTGATGAGATCGAGCAGGCCGCCCGCGCCGCCGATGCGCATGACTTCATCACCCGCTTGCCGCACGGCTACGACACCGTGCTTGGCGAGGCGGGAGACACGCTGTCGGGCGGGCAGCGCCAGCGGCTCGGCATTGCGCGCGCCATCCTGCGCGACGCGCCGATCCTGCTGCTTGACGAGGCGACATCGGCGCTGGACGCGGAGTCGGAGGCCAAGGTGCAGGCCGCGCTCGACCGCCTCTCCCAAGGCCGCACGACGCTCGTGATCGCGCACAAGCTCTCGACTATCTCGGGCGCCGACCGTGTCTATGTCGTGGAGAATGGGCGGATCGTGGAACAGGGGACCGAAGCCCAGCTCCGGCGCAAGAAGGGCGTCTTCGCCCGGTTCAAAGCGCTGCAATCATAATACAATAACAGCATTGTGCGCGCATTTGCCTGCGCTCAGCCACCGTTAAGATTTGATTTACTAGGGGTTTTCGAGTCAGAGTTGGACCGCACGACCGTTCTGACGCCCTATCACAGCCCGGAGATACCCATGCGCCTGTTCAAAGCCCTGCTTCTCGGTTCCGCCTTGATCAGTTCGAGCATGGCGAGCGGCTGCGCATCGACGGCCAAGGGCGTGAAGCAATCCGTGCTGCGCGGCGGACCCGACGTGGCGCTGCGCCAGGACGTGTCGCCCGGCACGGTCATGGCCGTCATTCGCTATCCGGCTTTCGTCAATGCGGGCGCGGAGTCCGAATTCGCCAAGCAGTTCGCGGCGCGCGCAATCGGCGGCACGGCCAAGGTGGACGACCCCACAGAGACGCAGGCGCTGGCCGATGTGACCGTGCTGAAGTCCAACTATTTCGCCATGAGCCTCTACCGCGAGCTGGGCTCGCGCCTGCCGGAACACGGCGTGCTGCTCTCGCCCCACGAGATCAAGCTGGGCCCGGACGGGCGCCTGACCAGCGAGCCGATGACCCAGGCCGAGAGCCTGCCGCATGTCGTGTCGGTCGACTTCACCGCCTACACCTTTCCGGACTCCGAGAAGATGATGGGCAGCAAGCCGCTGACATTCGGCGATCTGGTGACGCCCGTCGTGACCGTGCGCACCGACCCCCGCGCCAGTGTTGCCACCGAAGGCGTGCTGCTGGCGTCTGCGCCCGTCACCCGCGCCGCTGCCGGCCAGGCCTATGCTCAGGCCGTGAAGGATGCGGGCGCGCTGGAGCAGGGCCGCATCGAGGCGGGCGTGCCGGAGCTCGACATCATCAGCTATATCTCAGGCGGGGCCGAACGCGCGCCGCAAACGGTGGAACTCGGCCGCAGCGCCGACGGGGCCGTGCGGCTCTATCCGGTGGAGAAGATCAAGCTGGATGGCGGCGCGGTGCAGCGCCTGCCCATGGACCAGAACGATGTGCTGGAATTCCCCTTCACCAACGGCTTTGCCAACCAGATCATCGACCTGATCAACAGCACGGATGCCGACAAGGCATCGATGTTCCGCCGCGCCGATGCCGTGTCCGATTTCGACGAAAGCCTTGCTGCGCTGACGCTGGTGGGCTCACGCGACGCGGACTACCAGGCGCGGCTGCGCTACGCCGAACGGCTGCTGGAGGCGGAAAAGAAGTATCTCTCCGTGCAGAGCCTGCGCCTGTATGACGGCGTCCACAACGGCGAAATGGGCGCGCAGGTCCGCGACATGATCAAGGAGGAAACGGCGCTGCTCAACCGCCGCCGCAAGCTCGCCCGGCAGCAGAACATGGCCACAGCCGCCGGCGTGCTGGCCGTGGTCGGCGCTGTCGCGGTGTCGTCCAATTCCAATACAGCCCCGCGGCAGGATTGCCGCCGCGCCCGCACGCAGGAGCAGTTCAACGCCTGCCGCCGCAGCAATCAGAGCGGGCAAGGCACGCGCGCGGCGACCAACGCCCTGATCAGCGGCGCGATCTTTTCCGTGCAGGAAGCGATCCGCAAGAACCGGCTGTCCAAGGGCGTGGCCAAGAACTACATCCAGGCCGTGCTCCCTGCCCTGTCCGCCCAGACCGAAGTGCAGGTCGACCTGATCGACAGCAACGAGACCATCACCGCGATCCGGTTCGAGGATTTGCAGGACAAGCTGGCCGAACTCTATGCCGAGAACCAGCGCGCGCTCGACACGGTCGCGACACGCTGCGCCTATTCGGGCGCGGGCGTCACCGGCACATGGCTGGGCGCGTGCGAAAACGGCGTGGCCAACGGATCCGGGGTAGGCGTGTTCCGCAACGCGGCCGGAGAGCTGGTCGAGCACTATGGCTATGCGGTCAACGGGGCTGCCGACGGCCCCGGCTACCGCATCATCCGCACGGCGCAGGGTTCGACCTCGCTTGAGGGCAATTTCTCGGCCGGCCAGCCAAATGGACCGATCTTAATGTCGCGTTCGGGGTCGGTTCAGACGCGAAACTTTAGGCAGGGCCAGGATGTAGGCGGGCTGCCCAAGGGCACGACCGTCGCATCGCCGTTCCGTTTGGGAGCGCGCTAAGACACGCGCAAGGAGGCTGATTGTGAGCCGAGTGAAGACGATCCTGTTGAGCGCCGCCGCCGCGCTCCTGCCGTTCTCGGCGCTGGCCGAGACGACGGTTCCGGCTGCGTCCATGACGCCCGCCCAGACCGAGCAGTGCGTGACCATGATGGCGGGCTTCCCGGACGACAGCCCGGAGAGCCGCTACATCTTCTTCCGTTTGGGCCAGGAGCTCGCCAAGGACGTGACGCCCGAGCTGGCGTCGCTGATGGCCGACTACATGGCGCAGAATGAGGCCACGCGCCTGCCCGCCGATTGGCCCATGATCGACGTGGTCGAGGACATCGCCGATCCCGTGCTGCGCCAGGCCGCGCCCGCGCAGACCGTCGCCGGCATGGCGCATATCGCCTATTTCGATGCGCTGTGCGGCGAGTTTGTCAGCGGCCAGGTCAAGAGCCTCATGGCCTATGATCCGGGCTTGGCGGAAGCCGATATCGTGATCCGCGAGGACGCGCTTTACTTGCGCCAGATTCTTGCCGAGTCGCTCGACCGGCTCGGCGCGGGCGGGAGCGTGGCGCTGGACGCCTACACCCAGTCCCTCGTGACCGAGCGCGACGACATCGAATTCATCGGCTTCACCGATGACGTGGGCGAGCTCGAGGCGCTGTTCATGGGTGATCTTGACCAGAAGCTCGCCAAGTCCAACGACCTCGTCAACGACAGCATCGACGTGGAGGGCTATGCCAATGCCGCGCAACTCGCGCAGGACATGAGCGCGGCCGCCCGCAAGCAGGCGCAGCGCGAGCGGCTCTACTCGCTCTGCCGCATCATGCCGGCCTGCCGGACTTACTAGGCGTAGGTCCTGCATTCACAGATGGGACGGATTTTGATCGGCATGAGCGGGTTTTGGACTAGAAGCGACGCGCAGGGAATGCGTCGGCCTTGCCAAGCGTTGCGACGACGCTCCAAGACCCGCTCATGCCGACCCCCGCGGGGCAGCTCTGTGGCGGCCCGTGGATGTCGTTGCGTCTCTCGACAAGGCCGACGCATTGGCTTCGAGCCGCGCCTAACCACGAACCGCCACAGAGCTGTCAAAACCGGCCCCATCTATGAATGCAGGACCTCACCGGGTTGAGACGCGCGCGCCGCAATATCGCTGTCTTCTCGATTTCGGCGCTCGACCTGTTCGCGGCCGCGCTGGGTGCGTTCATACTGATCGTGCTCGTGCTGTTCCCCTACTACAAGCTGGGCGGCACGGACACGTCGTTCGAGGAGCTGGAAGAGCTGGTCGAGAAGCGCAGGCTTGTCGCCAGCTCGACCCAGTCCGAAATGGCACAGATCCGCGCGATCCAGGCGGAGATCCGCCTGCTCGACAAGCAATACCGTACATCTGAAGAGAACATGTCGACCATCGAGGCGCGCATACTCGAGGTCCAGAAACAGACCGCGGACATCGTCATCCCCGATCCGCCGCCGATACCCAAGCCCGTGCCGGAAATCCCAGAGCCCGAGCCCGTGCCGGAGCCGACCCCGCCGCGCTCGGTCAATTCGGGGCAGGAATTCTCCATCCTCGGCGTCGGCACGGACAAGCGCGACGTGATGATCGTGGTGGACATGTCCGGCTCCATGCGCGCGCACACGCGCAATGTGGTGTCCGCGCTGGAAGAGATTCTCAACCAGATGCAGCCGACCAACCGCTTCGCCATTCTGGGCTATCGCGGCGGGCCGAGCTATTCGGTCTATCCGCCGGGCGGGCAGCTGACGCGCGCCAGCGGCAATGAGGTCAACAAGGCGCTGGAGTTCGTCAACCGCCTGCCGCGGCAGTTCGGCGGCGGCACGCCCACACAGAGCGCGCTGATCCGCGCGCTCAATGTGCGGCCCGAAGCGGTCATCCTGATCAGCGACGGCGCGCCTGACGATGGTCAGCCCGGCGCCATCGTCAACAACATCACCCGCCGCAATCGCGGCCAAGCCGAAATCCACACGGTCGCGATCGGCGACTACACGTCCAACCCGCAGCTGACGCTGTTCCTGCAGGAACTGGCGAACAACAATCGCGGCGATTTCGTTGGCCGCGCGCGATGAGGAAGAGAGCCGACAGGGAGGTCAATGTCTTCAGCCTGAGCGCGGTCGATCTGTTTGCCGCCGCCATGGGCGCCTTTGCCCTGCTCGCCATCATCCTGCTGCCCTACTACCAGAAGGAAATCCGCGAGATCACGCCCGACAATGCCATTTCCGACCTGCTGCGCGCGGCCGAGGACAGCTCGGTGGAAACGGTCGAGAAGCGCAAGGCGCTGGAGGCCAAGCGCGCGGCGTCGGTGCAGAATGTGTCGGACATCCGCTCGGAAGAGGAAAAGCTGCTGGCCAAGCTGCGTGCCGAGGAGGCCGCGCTGAAGGAAAAGCAGGCCGCCGCCATCCCCGTCGCCCCGCCCCTTCCCGAACCGACACCGGAGCCGGAGCCCAAGCCGTCACCGGTCGAGACGCCCAAACCGTCCACCGTCACTTTCCGCTTTCTCGGCATGAAGACGGCCAAGGACGACGTCACCATCGCGCTGGACATGAACCGCTGCATGGGCGGCCACGAGGCGACGATTGGCCGGGCGGTGTCGCGCATCATCGACAGCCTGCAGGAGAACCACGCGATGAGCATCGTCGGCTTCCAGCAAACAGATAGCGGCCCGCGCACGACGCAATGGCCACCCGGCGGCGGGCTGCGCCAGATCAACCAGTCCGGCACGCAGGCCCAGGCCAAGGAGTTCGCGCAAGGCCTCACGCGCCAGTTCGGCGGCTCCGCCTCCATGCTCGATGCCTTCGGCAAACTGTTCTCCGGGCCGGGCGATGCGATCTTCCTCGTATCCGACGGCCTGCCCAACCCGCGCGCCAATAACGGCCTGACGCCGGAACGGCTGGTGCGGGAGCTGACCCGGCTCAATGGCGGGCGCAAGGAAATTCACACCGTCGTGGTCGGCAATTATTTCGACTATGACGGGACGGTGGAGTTCATGGAGGAGCTGGCGGCCGAGAATGGCGGCGAGTTCATGGCGCTTGCGAGCGGCCGCGCCGGGGTGTGCGACTGATGGTGGGCTGGAGCGACACGCCGACGGTGAAATCCCTCCCCCGAGCAGGGGGAGGTGGGACGGAACGCGGCAGCGTTACGGCTCGGTGGGGGGTGCTCCGCGCTGTCGGCCTGCACACAGCCTCTCCTTCAGCGCACCCCCCACCGACCTTTCTCCCTGACGGTCGAAAGCCCACCTCCCCCTGCTCGGGGGAGGGATCAGAGGGAAAGGCTGGCCTATCACTCATTCTCCCCTCTCCCCGAGGGAGAGGGTGGCCCGAAGGGTCGGGTGAGGGGAATACGGCATTTGCTCGCCCTCACCGGATTGTTACGCCGTATGCCCCTCATCCGCCCTGCGGGCACCTTCTCCCTCGGGGAGAAGGGAGTTACGTTTCAGACCGTCGTTCACTAGGACCAGTCTCATGAACCAGACCGAAACCCTCATCAAACGGACCTTCACCTTCATAGTTGCCATCGTGGCCGCCATCGTGGTCATCGGCTTGATCCGTTTTCTCGCCGGGCCAGGCCTGCAGGAGATCTTGCTCGACGCCGATAGCGGCGCGTGGCCGTTCACCGTGCAGAACGTCATGTGGGTCGCGCTGTTCGTCGGCTTTGGCGAGCTGGTCCTGCGTTGGTCCGCCGCCAAGGACGAGGAGAGCCAGCTCCGCCGCGGCTACCTGCCGACGGACGGCCGCGCGCTCGACATGGGCATGCTGGGCAAGATCCGGGACAGCATCGCCAGCCGCAAATTCGCGCGCAACGCCTTCCTGCCGCGCCTGATCGGCCGCACCATCGACCAGTATCGGATGAGCGGCGACAAGGGCGAGTCGCTGAGCGTGATGAACGCCTCGCTGGAGCTCTACATGCACGAGATCGACCTGCGCTATTCCATCCTGCGCTACCTCACCTGGC
>JAHDEU010000015.1 GCA_020628635.1 Hellea sp.
CTTTGCGCCGGATCGCCTGGCCGTCCAGATCAGGTTCGGCCAGATCTCGCTTTCGGCCAGCACCATAAGGTCGGGTCGCCAATGCGCCATGAACCGCGCCGTCGCGCGGGGTGTGTCGGCCGGGAGGTATTGGTGGATGGCGCGCGGCGGGAGCTGCCCGGCGAGCAGGTCGGCGGACGTCCTGGTGCCGGAGGTTACGAGGATGGTCCTGTCCGGCGTTTCCAGCAATCGGTCGATCAGCGGGCGCAGCATCTGCGTTTCGCCCACGCTCGCGCCGTGCAGCCAGATGAGCTGTCCGGGCGGGCGCGGGATTGTGGACTTGCCGAAACGCTCCGCCAGCCGCGCGCGGTCTTCCTTGCCCTGGCTCGCCCTGCGGCGCAGCCAGAACGGCAGCACGACCCCCGCAAGCGAGGTCACGAAGCGGTAGAGAAACGGACTCATGCCGGGAGCACTTCCGGCCGTCCGAGCGCGGTATCGGCGCGGGAGAGCAGAGCATTCATTTCGGCCTCCACACGCGCGCGCGCTGCCTCCACGGCGTCGTCATCCGCGTCCGGCTCCAGCCGTTCCGGCGTGCCCCAGATGATGCGGCCGCGACCAAACGGCAGGGGCAGCACGAAGCGGTCCCAGCTGTCGAACTGCTTCGCATTCGACACGGCGAAGGTGCAGGGCAGGACGGGCGCGCCGGTCAGGCGGGCGAGGCGGAACGGCCCTGCCGGCACGCGCTGTCGCGGACCCCTCGGCCCGTCCGGCGTGATGACGACGCAGCCGCCGCCCGCGATGGCATCGACGATCTCGCGCCCCGCCTTGCCGCCGCCCTTGATCTTGGTCTTGGCCGCATTCCTGGCGGAGCCGCGAACCACGTCGAGACCCAGCCATCGGCACGTCCAGGCGACGACGGCGCCGTCGCGCGAGCGCGAGATCAGCACATATGGCTGTTGGTAGCCCCTACGCCATGCCGAGGTCAGCAGCAGGAAGCGCGAGTGGAACGTCAGCGCAATCAGGCCGTCTCCGCCGTCGATGATCGGCTGCGCGCGTTCGGCGTGCTCGACCTCCCACCGCGTGGTGTATTTCACCAGCGTCATCCAGAGCGCGACCAGCCCGCCGAGCAGCGCCTGCATGGGTGTGGAGCGCATTGCGCGTTTGAACACGTGAGCTCTCCCTGTTAGCGGCGCACGCACACGCCATGGACTACAAACCCCTCGACCTCAACGACCCGGCTGACCGGAAACAGGCCCGCTACGACCTGACCTGGGGCGACCACGGCTTCCTGCGCAAGCGCTTCGCCAACCGCCACGACATCGGCGGCGGCATGTTCCGCGAAAACCAGCCCTCGCCGGAGCGGATCAAGAAGCTCGCGGATGAGGGCATCAAGACCATCGTGAACCTGCGCGGCCCCAGCCCCAAGGGCTTCTACCTGCTGGAGAAGGAGGCCTGCGAAGCCCACGGCATCGACCTCGTGAACTACCGCATGTATTCGCGCGATGTGCACTCCAAGGAGCGCATTCTCGGCACACGCGCGCTGTTCGATGAGATCGAATATCCCGCCATGATGCACTGCAAGTCGGGCGCGGACCGGACCGGGATCATGGGCGTGCTCTACCGCCACTTTCGGATGGGAGACACGATCGAGGAGGCGCTGGACCAGCTCTCATTCTCCTACCTCCATGTGCGCCACGGCAAGACGGGCATGCTCGACTACTTCTTCGAGCAATACCTGAAATATGCCGAAGAGCACGGACCCATCACCTTCACCGAGTGGGTCGAGGGGCCGTATGACCCGGCGGCCGTGAAGGCGGGTTTCATGTCGCACTGGACCGGCAACGCGCTGACAGAGTGGATATTGCGCCGGGAGTGACCTAGCTAGGACGCATGAAGTCGCTGCTGATCACCCTGCTGCTCATGGCCGCGCCGCCGGCCGATGCGGACGTCGAAGACCGCGCCCGCGCGCTCGGCACGACGCTGCGCTGCGTGGTCTGCCAGAACCAGTCCATCGAGGAGAGCGACGCGGAGCTCGCCGAGGACATGCGCGCGCTGGTGCGCGAGGAGCTCGCATCCGGCAAGACGGAGGCCGAAGTCACCGCGCTGATGCGAGACCGCTATGGCGACTATGTGCTGCTGCGCCCGCCCGTGCAGCGCAACACGCTGGTGCTGTGGTTCGCGCCGCTGTTGCTGGTCGGCGGCGCGCTGGTCTGGATGCTCCGTGCCCGCGGCAGCCGTGCCGACGTGCCCGTGCCGCTGAGCGACGAGGAGCGCGCCCGGCTCGACGCCCTGCGCCGGTGAGCCGTTTCCCGCACACGCCGGACGGCCGCTATTTCGTGTCCAAGGGGAGGCTCTGGCGCACGACAAACCCGAATCTGCCGGAGGACGAGCGCAAGGCACTGGTCAAGGACCTGATGGACGCTCGGCGGGATGTTCACCGCTTTCGGGATGATGCGGAGACGCTCGCGGATGCAAGACGCCGCGTCCACGCCGCCAAGGTCGCGCTGGGCGAACGCGGGCCTGTGTGGTGGACGGACGGGAAGGAGGACGTGCTGCAGAAGGCGCCGAAGAACACCTATTATGCCAAATGGTGGGCGGGTCTGAGCGAGGAGGAGCGGGAGGCTGGGACAAAATAATTGTCCCATCTCGCCGGCTTGACCGGCGAGCCCATGGACTGATCTCGACGCTGGAGCGGAGGTGCTTGGTATGGGGTCTCGGCGTCAATAAACCGTGCTTTCTCTATTTGAAAATCGGGTCATGGGCAGGCCGATCAAGTCGGCCTGAGTTGTATAGGGATTGGTTTTACTCTCGCAACAATCGTCCCCGGACTTGATCCGGGGCCTATTCGCATCGCGGGTCGATTGTTGACGCCGATACGGCGTGTGCTGCCTGTCGATGCGAATAGGCCCCGGGTCGAGCCCGGGGACGAACGTCTCTTCATCCGTGTGTCATCCCGGCAGTATCAAGCGCGCGCAAACTCCCAAACTGCCATCTCGCCGGCTTGACCGGCGAGCCCATGGACTGATCTCGACGCTGGAGCGGAGGTGCTTGGTATGGGGTCTCGGCGTCAATAAACCGTGCTTTCTCTATATGGAAACCGGGTCATGGGCAGGCCGATCAAGTCGGCCTGAGTCGATGAATCTTTCTGATCAGACGCCGTCATCCCGGCCAAGCGAGCGCAGCGAGTGAAGAGCCGGGACCCATCGGCTGCTTGCCACAAGCCAGCGTCGTTCTCCCAGATGGGTCCCGGATCGGCGGCCTTTGGCCTTGTCCGGGATGACAGGTGGGGATGTCAGACCGCCGCCGCCTCATAGAGTGCGAACATGTCTCGCACCGGCTTGCCCATGGCGGCTTCGAACTCCGCCTGGTCGCCTTCCCCCGCGATCACCGCCGCATCGCTCTGGCGCAGATTGCTGCGGAAGATGCCGGCGGCGGAGACGGGGAGGAAGTCTTCATAGGTGAGGGGTTCGCCGTCCGCGCCGAAATAGGCGAGGCCGTCATCGCGCATTGTGTCCCAGTCATCGGGGAAGGCCGCAAAGGCGTCGGCCATGGCTCTGTCGTGTTCGCGGTCGGAGCGTTTTGCTTCGGTCAGGCACTGGTCGTAGAGCGCACGGCCCTTGGGCGTGAGGGCGGCGCCGCGCTGCTCTATCTCTCCGAAGCGGGCGGTGTGCTCGGCCTCCTCCCAGCCGTCCGCCGTCTTGAACGACACGGGCTCGGACAGCGCGCGAAAGGCGGTCTGGCGCAGCAGGATGGGGCAGCGGCGCGCGGGCGGGCCTTCGATGACCGCTTTCGCTTCCAGCCCGGCGCCGCGCATGGCGGCCTGCGCGGCGTCGATATCGGCGACCCTCGGCGTGAGGTGGTTCATGTGCGGCCCCTCGAAGCTGACGATGTCGGCGATGAGCGGGTGGGTGTCGAGCAGCTGGCGGTAGAGCGACAGGTTTACCCGCGCGCGGGGCCGCCAGGCGAAGACGGCCACCGCGCCATGCGCGAAATCATGGGCGTCGCTGTCGCGCAGGCCACCGTCGGACTCGGATTTCTCCAGCAGCTCGCGCGTGCGCTCGGGCAGGATGTCGCGACCGCGCAAGGCCTCGCGCGCTGTCTCGCGCAGGTCGGCGTCGCGGATCATCTCCAGCCGCAGCAGGCTGGTGAACATGCGGAAAGGGCTGATGGCGAAGGCGTCGTCCGTGACCGGGCGGAAGGCCGTGGAGTGCACGGGCAGCCCCGCCACGCCCAGGTCGTAATAGCCGACCGGTTCCATGCCCATCACACCGAACAGCCGGGCGATATCGGAGAGCTCGCCTGCCTGGCCCAACCGGATCGCGCCGTGGCGTTCGCTGCCGAGTCTCGGATCGTTATCCTCACCGTTGATGTCGGCGACGATGTCGAGCAGCTTGCCATAGGCGGGCACCTCGTCCCGGTAGAGGCGCGACAGCGCAGAGCTGAACTCGGCGCGGATATGGTCAGACGGCACGGGGCTGAAGGCGGGCATGGGTCCGTCGTGGCCGAGATGGCAGCGGCTGTAAACCATTTGGACTTGGCGCAAGCCCTTGTGTTCGCTATATGTTCCGCAATGTCCGACTATGACAAACAGCAGTGGCAGGCCGAGCAGGCGGCGCGCGACGCGGCGCTCGAAAAGCAGCGCGAGAAAGAGCGCAAGGCCCGCGAACGCTCGGCCCGCAACGCCGCGCGCAAGCTGGAGCGCCTGCGCCGCACGCTGGAGGAGAAGGGCGAGATCAGCGAGTTCGAGGCGGAATTCTCGGAAAGCGTGTCCGAGCGGCTCGACAAGTTCGGCTCCGCCTTTGGCAATCCCGAGCTGGGCCGACCGGGCGACGCGCTGTCATCCGCGCAGAAGCGCGTGGTGGCGGGCATGAACCGCAAGGTGAAGGAGCTGCGCAGAAAGCCGAAGGTGGAAGGTGAGGAGCCGGAGGACGATTTCGAGGAGGAAATCAGCCGCCCGCGCTACGACCGCGCCGCCAAGCCGCGCTCGTCCTTCAAATCCAAGACGCAGAAATGGACTCCGCGCGTGCGTCAGCTCGACGACGAATTCGAGGAGGAGGCGCCGGAGCCTGTGGTGGAAGCCGAGCCGGAGCCGGAGCGCCCATCCGTGGGCAAGCCGTTCCTCCGAGTGCTGAAGGACGTGCCAGAGAAGCCGGAGCGGACGCCGGAGCCAGTATCCGAGCCCAAGCCGCGAGCGTCGTTCCTGCGGGTCGTGTCGTCGAACGATTAGGACGTGTTCGGATCGCGGGTTTTCGTTTCGCTCGGTTTGCCAACTTCGTAGATCTGCAAAGTCTTCTCCCTTCGCTCATCCCCGCCCGCCGATCAGGTCGGCGCGTAAACTGTGGCGGGGATCCAGGTTGCAAGCCTGTGCAATCTCCAAACTGGGTCACTGATCGATGGCTGAATCCCCGCCTTTGCGGGGATGAGCGAGGGGTTGATGTGACGCGTATTCATTGAGATGCGCCTCAAACCAAAACAAAGAAGGCCCGCCGCTCCCGCGACGGGCCTTCCATCAGGCGGTGTCAGCCAAACCTAGCTGCGCGGCGTGGCGCGGTAGTATTTCTGGCTCAGCACATCCTGGCTTGCCGCGATGTCGAAGCGGGCTTGGTCGAAGCTCTGTTGGCCATCGGAGAAGCGAATGAACTCCTGCGCGGCGGCGGTGGTCGTGATGCCGCTCTTGCTGCGGGCCTTGCTGTATTCGCGGAAGTCCACGCGGCCGTCTGCGTTCATGTCGTAGTCGGAGAAGGAACCGTAGCGGCTGGAATAGTCCATGGTGACCGCGCCGCCGACGCTCATGTCGTCCGTGGTGATGGTGGAGCCCATTACGGCGGTCGGCTGTGTCGACACGCTCATCGTCTCCGTGGCGGGGGACTGCATGGAGGCCGACTGCGTCTTGTCCATGTTGTGCACCGTGCCGTCATCCATGTGCTTGTGCGGCAGGTTGGCGATGTCCACGCCGGCGAATGTGCGGTCGGTGATGACGTCGCTCCCGCCGCCCGTGAGCTTCACATATTCCTTGGCGGAGTCGGCGACGTCATAGCCCTTGCTTTCCATGAACATGGAGAACTCGGTGAAATCCACTTCGCCATTGGCATTTGTGTCGATGGTGGCGAAGGTGTCATTGCGGGCATATTTGGCGGCCGTATTGTTGGTCTGCTTCATGTCCATGGCCTGCTTTTTCTGCATAGTCTCTTCCATGGTCATGGTCGCGGCCTGGCCGTCCATGTCTTTCTTGTACTTGTCGCCGGCGATCGTCGGCGCGGCGGTGGCGACCAGCAGGGCGGTCGTGGTGGCGAACAGGGTCTTCATGGTATGTCCTCGTATGGAGTGGGGCGCGCGCCAGGCTTCGCGGTCGTCGCGAAGGGGCGTCCAGCGCCGGTTTGACGCAAGTCCGCAAGCGATCCGTCTTGAAGGGGAGGGGATCAGGATTGCCTGCGAACTTGCACGGGTCCAACGGGGGCGGTGGGCGAAATGTTGCATGACAATTTCGTCACCGACCCCGCAAGCTCCCGTAAAAGCGAAGGTTTTCGCTAGTCGAGCGGGTCCTCGTCGACCATGTCGGACGCCTCGTCCTCGTCCTTGTTATCGGCGGCTTCGAGCTCGGTGTCTTCACCTTCGCCGGTCGAGTAGTCGGTTTCCGCATCGTCATCGGCCGTGTCGAGTTCGCCGTCGACCGTGAACTCGCCCGGCTCGGTGCTCTCCAGCGGGGTACCGTAGGCGTCGAGGCCCGGCTCGAAGATTTCCACCTCTCCGGCGACATCGGAATTCGGCGTCGTCGTCAGCGCATCCTCGGTCGATTCCGCGTCATCCTTTTCGGTCTTCAGCTCGGTTTCCGGGGGCGTGGCGGTGCTGGACGCGACCTCGGTCGGCAACATGGCCATATAGGTGACAGAGGAAGCGTTCTGCAGCTTGGCCTGGTCCGTCTTGTCGCAAGCGAAGGCCGGGGCAGTCAGCGCCAGCGGCAGGGCAGCGGCCAGCGAAATGGCGAGGGCTTTGGTCTGGGTAGTCATTGTGTCTCTCCTGTTGGGGCGACCTGTTGGGGCCGCCGGGAGACATAAAAGGCCGTCCAATTCGGGCGGCAAAGGGGCGGAAAGGGGGCGTTTGCCTTTCGGGAGTGTGACCGTTTCCTCATGCCGCGGTAGGGCGGACTGCCGCGATGTGGTGCGGAATCGCATTTCGCTTGATTATCGAAAAACGATAAGGCACGAGGTGGACCATGAGTGCTGCCCCTTCCATCCTGTCCATGAGCTCCGTCTCCAAATCATTCGGGGGAAACCCGGCTGTGCGGAATGTCAGCTTCGACGTGGCCCCCGGGGAGATCGTCGGATTCCTCGGTCCCAACGGGGCGGGCAAGACGACGTCCCTGCGCATGGCTTTGGGCTATGTGAAGCCGGATAGCGGTTCTGTAAGTCTGTTTGGCGGCGAACCGGGCGAGGCCACATTTGGCCGCGTCGGTTTCCTGCCCGAAGAGCGCGGGCTCTACAAAAAGCAGACTGCGCGCGAATCAATCGCGCTCATGGGTCGCCTCAACGGCATGAGCAAACGCGACGCCTTCATGACGGCCGACCAACTGCTGGACCGCTACGGGCTGGGCGAGGCCAAGCGCAAGAAGAACAAGGACATGTCCAAGGGCATGGCGCAGAAGGTGCAGCTCTTGTCCGCCATCGCGCATGACCCGGAATTCTACATCCTCGACGAGCCGTTCTCCGGCCTCGATCCCGTGAACCAGCAAGTGCTGGAAGCCATGGTGCGGGAGATCAGCGAGCGCGGCCGCACCATATTGTTCTCCACCCATGTCATGGAACATGCCGAACGGCTCTGCGACCGCATCGTGCTGATGGCGCGGGGCGAGAAGGTGTTCGAAGGCTCGGTGCAGGAAGCGCTCGACTTCGCGCCGCGCCGCGTCGTCATGGCAAGCGAGAAGGCCGGGCTGGCCGATGCCGTCACCCCGGTCGCCACCGAGATGGAGCGGCTCGAAACGGGCGCGCTCGACCTGCTGCTGCGTCGCGACGCCAAAGTGCCCGACATTTTGGAACGTTGCGTCGATGCGGGCGTGCGCCTGACCCGGTTCGAGCCGACCCGCGCCAGCCTGCACGAGGCCTTCGTGGCGCTGGTGGGAGAGGATGTGCGCGCCGATCTCGAAGCCAGCGCGGCGACCCCGGCGGAGGAAGTGGCATGACCGAGATTGCTGTGAACCGTCCCGAGCTCAAACGCTACAAGCCCTCCCGGCTCGGCCTGCCCCGCTGGCGCCGTGTCTGGCTGATCGCCCAGCGTGATATCATCGGCTATCTCAAGACCTGGGGTTTCTGGCTGTCCTTCCTGTTTCCCATTATTCTGTTCGGCGGGCTGGCCGCGTTCAACGCCGCCGATATCGACATCAATCCGCCCAAATACGAAACCGTGCTGGATGAAACCAACTTCCACGGCGACAGGCTCCTGGCTTTTCAAGAAGAACGAGAGGAGGACGTGCGCCGCGCGACCGTCTCGGCCTTGGCGAGCACATTGCCAAAGGAGGACCGCGAGGCCTTCAGGGGACTCGTCGAGGAGAAAGGCCCCGAGGCTGGGCTGGCCGAGTTGAAGGCGCGTGGAAACATGGTGGCCGAGCAGGTCGATTTCCCCGAGCCGTCCATGATCTTCGTGCCCGCGCCCGCGCCTACGCTCGATGAGCTGCGCCCCTATCTGGCGGGGGACCGCAAGATCACGGTGGACGGAGAGGACGTCGCATTGAACGGCGTGACCGTCATCCGCGGGACGCGCGACGCGCCGACGATGCAGTACTGGACGCGCAACTTCAACAACGCCCCCGCCGAGCGCCTCGCCAAGAGCTATCTGCGCGAACTCGCGCGCTCGCAATATCTGGAAAGCGGCGGCCTGTCGCTGGACGGCTATCAGGACGCCGTGAAGGGCCGCACGGACATCAAGGTGTTCGACCCGACCAAGGCGTCCGCCACGTCCGATGATGACGACGCCGTGTCCGGCTGGGACCGCGCGCCGTTCCTGATCGGTGCGGCGCTGGGCTTTTTCCTGCTGTTCACCATCTTCGCCGGCTCCATGGCGCTGCTGACCTCCATGATCGAGGAGAAGATGAACAAGTTGCTGGAGATGATGCTGGCCAGCGTGAAGTTCTCCGAGATCATGCTGGGCAAGATGCTTGGCGCGGCCATGCTGACCCTGGCGAGCGTGATCCCCTATGTCCTGGTCGGGATCGGTGCGGCACTGTATCTGTATTTCTTCGGCACGCCGGAACAGTCCGAGGCCATGGCGACGGCCTTTCCGCCCAGCACCATAGTGTTCAGCCTGCTCTATCTCGTGCTCGGCTACATGTTCTACGCGACCATCCTGATCAGCCTCGGTGCGCTCGCGCAGTCCATGCAGGACGCGCAGACCCTGTCCCTGCCCATGGTCATGGTGATGATGGCCGGCTTTTTCGTGATCCAGATCGGTCTCACGGCACCTGACTCCAGCGTGGTGACATTCGCGTCCATCTTTCCGCTGACCAGCCCGTTCGCCATGATGATCCGCCTCGCGACCGATCCGCCACTCTGGCAGATCATGCTGTCGCTGGCGCTGCTGTTCGCGTCCGTCGTCGGCACGATGTGGCTGTGCGCGCGCATCTTCCGCCACGGCGTGCTGAGCGGCGGCGGCCTGGGTGCGATCAAGGCGTGGTTCAACCGGACCGTTCTGCGCCGTGCCGCGTAAGATAAGTCATGACCCCCGCTGACGCCCGCCCAGATAAAGCAAGAGAAGCCATCCTCGACCGCGCCCTGAACGCGGCCGCTTTCGACGGCTGGACGGACACCATGCTCGCCAAGGCGGCGGTCGATGCCGATCTGCCGCAAGGATCGGACGCGCTCTACTTTCCGGACGGACCCGTCGAGCTGATTGCCTACTGGTCGGGCCGCATGGACGACGCCGCGCGCGCGCAGATCGAAGCGCTGGACCTCGCCTCCATGAAAGTCCGCGAGCGCGTGACGGAAGCGGTCGCCATCCGCCTCAACCAGATCGGCCGCCACGAGGAAGCTGCCCGCCGTGCTCAGGCCCGGCTCAGCCTGCCGGACGGGATCACGACCGCCGCCAAGGTGACATGGGCGGCAGCGGACATGATCTGGCGCGCCATCGGCGACACCAGCACGGACGCCAACTACTACTCCAAACGCGCCGTGCTGTCCGGCGTGCTCGCCTCGACTGCTCCGATCTGGCTCAATGACAGCCTGCCCGGCAAGCCCGATGGCCGCGCGTTTCTCGATCGCCGGATCGAGAACGTCATGCAGTTTGAAAAGGTGAAGGCGACGGTGCGCAAGGCGACGGGCGACCTGCCCAACCCCGCCGAAGTGCTGGGGCGGCTGCGCTATGGCGGGTTGAGGCAGAAGGGCGTGCCGACGCGGCGGGAGAAGCGCAGGGTGCGGCGGCGGAGTATGTAAGGTCCGGTCACAAGGGCCGGGGACGGGCTGAATCTTTACTTCGCTCATCCCCGCAAAGGCGGGGATCCAGTTCTTCGGGATCGAGCCCCGTTCCGAGCGTTGCACAGACTCGCGTGACTAGATCCCCGCCTTCGCGGGGATGAGCGAAGGTAGAGAATGAAGCTCACGTCATCCCGGCCAAGGGAGCGCAGCGACCGCAGAGCCGGGACCTATCGGCTAAGTAATCAAGCCAGCGACGTTCGCCCTAATGGGTCTCGGATCGGCGGCCTGCGCCCTCGTCCGGGATGACGGAGTTGAGTGGTTCAACGCGTCCCCGGCCCCTGTGGCCGGGGCCCTTCACGTCTTGAACCAGGTTCGGCGTCCAGCCTACTTCCGCACCCGCTCGCCCTCCGGCCCCTTATACACCACGCCGCCCTTCATCACGAAGTCCACATCCATCAGCTCTTCGACATCGTCCAGCGGGTTGCCGTCCACGCCGATGATGTCGGCATATTTGCCCGGCTCCAGCGTGCCGATGACGTCAGAGAGCTGGATGTGCTTCGCCGCCACGGTCGTGGCGCTCTCGATCGCTTCCATCGGGCTCATGCCGGCCATGACCATGTATTGGAACTCCTTGGCGTTGTCGCCGTGCGCGGACACGCCGGAGTCGGTGCCGAATGCTATGGTCACGCCGTTGCGATAGGCGAGCGTGGCCATGTCGAGCATGGCGGGGCCGACTTCGCGGGCCTTCTTGACCTGGTTGGGCGTCAGGAATGTGTCGGGGTCTTCGGCCCATTCCTTGACCGTCATGCCGGCCAGCACGGTCGGGACCAGCACGGCGTCGTTCTGCTTGAACAGCTTGGCCGTTCCGCGGTCCATGAAGCTGCCATGCTCGATGCTGTCGATGCCCGCACGAAGCGCGGCATCGATGCCGTCCTTGTCGTGGGCGTGGGCCGTGACCTTGCGGCCCATGGTGGCGGCGGTCTGGACGATGGCTTCCAGCTCGTCGTCCAGCAGCTGCTGTCCAGTTCCGGCATTGGTGTCCGAGAGCACGCCGCCGGTCGCCGTGATCTTGATGACGTCGGCGCCGTTCTTGACGGCCTGCCGCACCGCGCGGCGGCAGTCTGCGGGTCCGTCGCAGATCGTTTCCGACTGATACATCTCCAGAATGTCGTCCTTGAAGCCATGGAAGTCGCCGTGCCCGCCGGTCGCCGCGATGGCGGAGCCTGCCGCGCGGATATGCGGTCCGGGCACGAGCCCCTTGTTGATCGCGCGGCGCAGGGCGAAGATCTCCTTCGGCCCGCCGACATCCTGCACGGCCGTAAAGCCCGCCATCAGCGTCGTCTTGGCATGGGCAGCCGCCTGCAGCGCGACATCGCCCGCTTCGAGGCGCACGGCGTCGTCCGGCTTGCCCGTGGCGCGGTCGGAACGCAGATGCACATGGCTGTCGATCAGGCCCGGCAGGAAGAACATGCCGCGGCCGTCGATGATGGTGGCTTGGTCATCGTCCAGATAGCCCGGCTCGATGCCGACGATCTCGCCGTTGTGGACCACAATGGTCTGGCGCTTTTCCGCCGCGCGTCCCGGAACAGACAGAACGGTGCCCGCATGAATCAGTGTGTAGTCCGCGCGGTCATGGCTCGCGTGGTCGTCAGCCGATGCAGCGACGGGCAGGGCGGCAATGGCGGCGGTCAGGAGCAGGCGTCTCATAAGCAGTCTCTTGCGATGTGTTTTCGCCTGTCGCTGCCCCGAAAGCCGGACGCGGTAAAGGGTCTTCGTGCGCCGGGCGAGTGACTCAGCTCCGGCGCGACCCTCTCGCAAAGAGCACGAGGATCACGACCAAGATCTCCACCACGATCGGCTGCAACTCGCCCGCGCCCAAGCCAGTGAACAGCACGTCGATGATCCGCCCGAACGCCGCCAGCCCATAGAGCGCGACCGGCACCCACAGCCATTCCCGCTTGCCCGCGAACAGCGCGCCGAGAATGGCGATGGCGGACGTCAGGAAGAAGGCCGAGAGATCCGCGCGCAAGGTCGCCGCGCCCAGCTCCGTCGCGCCGTTGAATCCGCCCAGCCCTTCGGCTGCGAGGTCGGGCGCGAACAGCATGGTCAGGCCCATCAGCAGCGACAGCAGCAATGGCGGCACAAGTGCGATCTTGGCAGCGAGTGTCATGGTGGTCCCCAACGTTAGCGATCACGCGATCGTCTTTCGTGGCCGCTATCAAATGCGCGAGCGCCGCGCTAGGCACGCCGAAACGTTACCAAGGATAGCCATGTCAGACCTTCCCAAAACCTATCGCCAGATCGTTTCCACCGTCACGGACGGGGAACTCCGCATGGAAATCGTGGAAAAAGACATGCCGACGCCCAAGGGCGATCAGGTGCTGATCCGCGTCGAAGCCGCGCCCATCAACCCGTCCGACCACGGCGTGATGTTCGGCTACGCCTCCATGGACGGCGCGAAGAACGAGGGCGACGCGCTGGTCGCGCCTGTCGGCAAGCTCGGCATGCGCATGATGAAGGGACGGCTCGGGCAAAAGCTGCCGCTCGGCAATGAGGGCGCGGGCGCGGTCGTGGCGGTCGGAGACGGCGACATGGCCCGCCCGCTGATGGGCCGCACGGTCGCGGCAATGGGCGGCGGCATGTACAGTGAATACCGCGTGGTGCACGCCACCCAGTGCCTGCCGCTCCATGATGGCAACACGGCGCGCGACGGGGCGTCGAGCTTCGTCAATCCGCTGACCTCGCTGTGCTTTCCGGAGACGATGCGTTTGGAAGGCCACAGCGCCATCGTCCACACGGCGGCGGCATCCAATCTCGGCCAGATGCTGGTCCGTATTTGCGCAGCCGACGGCGTGCCGCTGGTCAACATCGTGCGCAAGGACGCGCAGGCCAAACTGCTCAAGGAGATGGGGGCGGAACACGTCGTCAACAGCTCAGACGACGATTTCATCGCCCAGCTGACGGATGCCGTCCACGCAACCGGCGCGACGCTGGCGTTTGACGCGACGGGCGGCGGCAAGCTGGCGAGCGACATCCTCACCGCCATGGAAGGCGCGGCGGCGCGCACGCCGGGCGCCTACTCGATCTACGGGTCTGTCCACCACAAGCAGGTCTATCTCTATGGCGGGCTCGACACCTCGCCGACCGTGCTCACGCGCGGCTACGGCATGGCGTGGGGCGTGGGCGGCTGGCTGTTGCCGAACTTCCTCGCCAAGAACCCGGATATCGGCCCGCGCCTTCGCAAGCGCGTGGCAGACGAACTGACCACGACATTCGCGTCGCACTACACGGACGACCTCACGCTGGACGAGGCACTGAAAGCGGACATCGTGGCGCGCTACAATGCCAAGAAGACCGGCGAGAAGTTCCTGATCACGCCGCACGGCTAGGCGCGCGTGTCCGGCCAGCGCATACTCGTCACCGGCGCCAGTTCCGGACTGGGCCACGCGGCCTGTGAGCGGTTGGCAGAAGGCGGGGCGACGGTGCTGGCCTGCGCGCGGCGCGAAGACCGATTGCTGGAACTGGCCAAGCGCTGGCCAAACATCGAGCCGCATGTGCTGGACGTCTCGGACGGCGGGGCAGTCGATAGGTTCTGCGCCGCGCTCGGACCGCTCGACGCGGCGATCCTCAATGCGGGCGTGACCGAGGTCGGGCCGTTCACCGACAGCTCGGCAGAGCGCGACGCTCAGCTGATCGCAACCAATGTCAGCGCCAATGTGCGGCTCGCGCGCGGGCTGCGACGGCCCTTGCAGGACGGGCGGCTCGTCTTCGTGGGCTCCATGGGCGGGCTCGTGCCGCTGCCCTATCAAGCGGTCTATTCCGGGACCAAGGCCTTCCTCCACCACTTCGCCCTCGCCCTGCGCGAGGAATGGGCGGGCGATGTCAGTGTCGGCGTCTTCGCACCCGGCGGCATCAGGACAGAAATGACGGATGTGGCCGCGCTGAAAAAGCTCGACGGCCAGCTTGCCGATGTGGGTGATGTCGCCGACGCGCTGCTCGCCTTCACCGCATCGACGGGCGCGCTCAGCGTGCCGGGCGGCACCAACAAGGCGGCGGCGACCCTGTCGCGCGTCGTGCCGCGTAGCTGGGCGGCGAAGCTGATGGAACGGATTTACAGGGAGAGTTGAGCATGGACATGGACCAGATGATGTTCCGCAAGGGATTGATGACAGGCGAGCGCATTCTCGTCACCGGCGGCGGCACGGGGCTGGGGCGTGAAATGGCGGAAGGCTTCCTGTCGCTGGGCGCCGAGGTGCACATCTGCGGCCGGCGCGGCGGCGTGCTGCAGGACACGGCGGACGCGCTGATGGAGAAACATGGTGGTGAGGTCTTCACCCACCCCTGCGACATTCGCGTGCCCGACGTGATCAGTGAGATGAATGACCTGATCTGGGATCGCCACGGCCCGCTCACCGGACTGGTCAACAATGCGGCGGGCAACTTCATCTCCCGCACCGAGGACATCTCGATCCGCGGTTTCGACGCGATCGCCAACATCGTCTTTCGCGGCACATTCGCCATGACCCATGACATCGGCAAGCGCTGGATCGCGGCGGGCGACAAGGGATCTGTCCTGTCCATCCTCACCACATGGGTCTGGAACGGCGGGCCCTTCACAGTCCCGTCCGCCATGTCCAAGGCGGGCATCAATGTCATGACGCAGAGCCTGGCGGTGGAATGGGCGCGCTACGGGCTGCGCCTCAACGCCATTGCGCCGGGACCTTTCCCCACGGAGGGCATGACCAAGCGTCTTGCGCCGGACGCGGACTCGACGGACGAGATGGCGGCGGACGGGTCCAACCCCATGGGCCGGATCGGGCGCATGCACGAGCTGGTGAACCTCGCCGTCTTCCTGATGGGTCCGGGCGCGGAATATGTGAACGGCCAGACTATCGGCATTGACGGCGCGGCGTTCAACGCCAGCGGCGGCAACTTCGCCGCGCTCGCCAGCTGGGGCGACGAGCAATGGGAGGCGGCCGCCAGGGCCATCAAGGCGACAAACGCCAAGGATCGCGCGAAACGAACTGTCTGAGCGGTGTCAGGCGCTTCGCTCCACCGCACGCAATAATCCGAAGGCGACCAGGCCACCCAGTCCCGATGCCAAGACATCCGCCCAGTCCGGGACGCCCGCCACGACGAATTGCGTCAGCTCGGCCGACGCCGCCACCGCCGCGCCCATGACGGCGGAGACGTGTCGCGACGTGCCCTGCGTGCCGCCGATCCAGGCCGAGCAGCACATGGCGGCCAGAAAACTCGGCAGGCTCCCGGCAATGATCGCGGGCAGGCCGGCAGCGACCATGTCCTGGCGCAATTCCGTCGTGCTCGCGATCCATAGCACGAAGAGCACGGCCGCAAGGACCAGCCACCGGCGGTTTAGCACGGGGAAGAGGCGAAAATTCTCCACGCGATCGGTATGCGCCGGGCACTGAATGGCTGCAAGTCGGGCTCGCGCGGTCATGGCGACCCGCTCGGGCATTGACGCATCGTCACGTAAGTGTGACGATGCGCGGGTGAGGGTGATTGGCGCAGCTTGGGTGGCCGCGGTCTGGTTCGGCGCGGCGTCGTCCGCCATGGCCAGCGCTTGGAATCCCGCGCAGTGGAAGGGCGAGCTGATCAGCGGCTATGTCGTGTCCAGCGCGGGCGAGGCGGTCGATGAGTTCGGCGACACGGTCGGGCTCGACATCTACCGCAAGCAGATCGTGCAGAACTACGGCAATGTCGGCCTGACCGACCGCCTCGCGCTTATCGGGTCTTTCGACTGGCAGGACACGCAGATCGCCGCGCCGGGGGTGGAGGCGGCGTTTTCCCGGCCGTCATCGGTGTCCGCCGGGCTGCAATACCAGCTATCGCGGCGCGAAGGCCACGCCACGGCGATCAGCGTCAGCTATGTGGACGGCATCGACCTGCCCGTGCAGCTGCTGACGTTGGAAAGCCGCAGGCCGTCCGTGGAGGTGCGTGCGCTGTGGGGCGAAAGCCGCAGCGTTCTGGGCTTCAACGCCTTTGCCGAGCTGCAGGCGGCGGGCCGGATGGAGCTGGACGGCCGCTATGCCAGCTCCCACGCGCAGGCGACGCTCGGCATGGACCCGACCGCGCGCACCAAGCTGCTCGCCAAGGCCCGCTACGCCCGCATCGAAGCCGGCACGTTCGAGCGTATACCCATCGCGCGGCAGGAGCGCTGGGAATTGGAAGCCAGCGCGGTGTGGCGGGCATGGCGGCAGAACTATGTGGAGCTGGGCTATGTGGGTACGGTCGGCGTTCGGAACGGGGTGCGGGAGAGCGGGTACAAGATCGGGTATTGGACGAAGTTCTGATTGATGGACCGCCTGCGGCGGGCTCTTAGCTCGTGTCCCCCTCCACCAAAACGCTTCGGTCGCTTACGCTCCCTACGACGTTTCGGTCCCCCTCCCCCTGCGGGGGAGGAACTTGTTTAAGATTGGCTTCTTTTTC